>JBKJWJ010000293.1:0-8788 GCA_046716905.1 Gaiellaceae bacterium | reverse complement strand
CAGGTGTCGATCGGGGCGGTCTCGACCGGCTCGCTCTCGCTCGACCTCGCCCTCGGCATCGGCGGCCTTCCGCGCGGCCGCGTCGTCGAGATCTTCGGCCCCGAGAGCTCCGGCAAGACGACGCTCGTCTACCACGTGATCGCCGAGGCCCAGCGCCGAGGCGGGATCTGCGCCTTCATCGACGCGGAACACTCCATGGACCCGACGTACGCCAAGAACATCGGCGTCAACGTCGACGAGCTGCTCGTCTCGCAGCCCGACACCGGCGAGCAGGGGCTCGAGATCACCGAGCTGCTCGTCCGTTCCGGCGCGCTCGACGTCGTCGCGGTCGACTCGGTCGCGGCTCTGACGCCGAAGGCCGAGATCGAGGGCGAGATGGGGGACACCCATGTCGGCCTCCAGGCGCGGCTGATGAGCCAGGCGCTGCGCAAGCTCGCCGGCACGCTCAACCGGACCGACACGATCTGCCTCTTCACGAATCAGCTGCGGGAGAAGATCGGCGTCATGTTCGGTAGCCCCGAGACCACCCCGGGCGGTCGCGCGCTCAAGTTCTACGCGTCGGTCCGCCTCGACATCCGCCGGATCGAGACACTGAAGGACGGCGCCGAGGCCTACGGCAATCGCGCCCGCGTCAAGGTCGTGAAGAACAAGGTCGCGCCGCCGTTCAAGCAGGCCGAGTTCGACATCATCTACGGCTCCGGGATCTCGTGGGAGGGCACGGTCCTCGACACGGGGATCGAGCGGAAAGCCGTCCAGAAATCCGGCTCGTACTTCAGCTTCCAGGAGGAGCGGCTGGGTCAAGGCCGGCAGAACGCAACAGCGTTCCTGCGGGAGCACCCAGACGTGACCCAGAAGATCCTCACGCAGATCCAGGCGGAGATCGGCCCCGAGCAGGTCGTCTCGGCGCGCCTGCTCCCCTCGGTCGAGGGGAACGGCACCGTGAAGGCGGCCGCCGAAGCTGAAGTCGAAGCCGAGACCGAGGCCGAGACCGAGCCGGCCAAGGCAGCGGCGAACTAGGGCGATGCCGGACGCGGAGGAGCTCGCGCTCCGGGCGCTCCGTCATCGCGACCGGTCGAGACGAGAGCTCGAGCAGAGGCTGGAACAGGCCGGTGTCTCCCCGGAAGAGCGCGAGCAAACGCTCGACGGCCTCGCGGCGTCGGGTCTCCTCTCCGACCACCGATTCGCCGTCGAGCGGGCCCGGGGGCTTGCCGCGAGGAACGGCAGCGACCGGCTGATCAGGGCCGATCTCGGGCGGCACGGCATCGGGAGCGACATCGTGTCCGAGGTCGTTGCAGAGCTCGAGCCCGAGGGTGAGCGGGCCGCCCGGATCTTTCAGCAGCGCGGCGGCGGAGACCGCGCTCTTCGGTATCTGTCGGGCAAGGGATTCGCTCGCGAAGCGCTGGAAATCCTGTCCGACGCCGATCCGGTACACTGAGCCTTGCTTCACCCAACGTTTTGCCTGCACAGACGCGCTTTCTGAAACCACTGAAACCACACCGATCCCTGATGACCACAACAATCCATGCGGCGGAGGCGGCGCTAGCTAGAGGTCGCTAGTGGCCCCCGAACGGCCGGCCGTCGCTGACGGCTGGCATTTTTCAGAGCGCTCTGCTCGGTCTTGACGGCGGGTGGTATCCGATCACCAAGGAGCGCCATGCTCGTAGCCGCCGGAATCGCTATCGGCCTCGTACTCGGAGCGGCCTTCCTCTACGTCGTGATGCAGCTGCTCGGCCGGTCGAGCATGGGCGAGGCAAAGGCCCGAAGGGACGAGCTTCTCGCGGTAGCGAAGCGCGACGCGGAGAACCTGCGCCGCGAGGCTGAGATCGAGGCGCGCGAAGAGGCGGTCCGCATTCGAGCGGAGGCAGAACGTGACGCCCAGGAGCGGAGAGCGCAGATCGCCAAGCTGGACGAGCGAGTACTCGCGAAGCAGGACGAGCTCGAGGGGAAACTCACCGAGCTCCTCCGCCGAGAGCAGGGCCTCTCCGACCGAGAGACGCACATCAAGGACCTTCAGATCGAGCTGAAAGAGGCAAAGGATCGTGAGTTCGGTGAGCTCGAGCGCATCTCGGGCCTGACGGTGAACGAGGCCCGCACCGAGCTGCTCGAGCGTGCCGAGGGCCTGATTCGCCACGACCTCGCGCGGCGCGTGCGCCACCTCGACGAGGAGGCGCAGCTCGACGCCAGACGGCGAGCCCGCAACCTGGTGGCGGATGCGCTGCAACGAGTCGCAGCCAGCCACGCGGCCGAGACGACGTCGTCGGTGGTGGAGCTTCCGAGCGACGACATGAAGGGCCGGATCATCGGCCGCGAAGGCCGCAACATCCGGACGCTCGAGCATCTCACCGGAGTCGACATCATCATCGACGACACGCCGCAGGCGGTCGTCCTCTCGTCGTTCGACGGCATCCGTCGGGAGATCGCGCGCCTCACGCTCGGCAAGCTGATCGAGGACGGCCGGATCCAGCCGGCGCGGATCGAGGAGATGTACTACCAGTCCAAGGCGGAGATCGACGACCACATCCGCCTCGCAGGCGAACAGGCCGTCTTCGAGGCGAACTGCGGCGACTTCCACCCCGAGATCGTCAAGATCCTCGGCCGCCTCCACTACAGGACGAGCTACGGGCAGAACGTCCTCAAGCACACGCTCGAGGTCGTCCACCTCGCCGGGATCATGGCCGTGGAGCTCGACGCCGGCGTGAGAACGGCGAAGCGCGCGGCGCTGCTCCACGACCTCGGCAAGGCGCTCACTCACGAGGTCGAGGGCTCGCACGCGCAGATCTCGGCCGAGCATGCGAAGCGCCACGGGGAAACGGAAGCGGTCATTCACGCGATTGCCGCTCACCACTACGAGGTGCAGCCGCAGACCGTGGAGGCGGTACTCGTCGTCGCCGCCGACGCAATCTCGGGCGCAAGGCCCGGCGCTCGAGGCGACACGCTCGAGAACTACATCAAGCGCCTGGAAGCTCTGGAGGAGATCGCCCTCCGCAAGGACGGGGTCGAGAAGGTCTACGCCCTCCAGGCCGGCCGCGAGGTTCGCGTGATCGTCAAGCCTGGCGAGATCGACGACGACGGTGCGATCCTCCTCTCCTACGAGATCGCCCGCGACATCGAGACCGAGCTCGAGTACCCCGGCCAGATCAAGGTCACGGTGATTCGCGAGTCACGCGCGACAGAGCTCGCGAAGTAAGCGCCCCGATACAGTTTCCGCATATGCGGAGGTATCACGTCACGACGTTCGGCTGCCAGATGAACGCCCACGACTCCGAGCGGATCAAGGGCATGCTGGAGGAGCTCGGACTGGGGGAGACGGACGCACGCCCCGAGGCCGACGTCATCGTCTTCAACACCTGCACGATCAGGGAGAAGCCCGACCAGCGCTTCGCCGCCCACCTTGCCCAGGCGCGCGCACTCAAGGAGCGGGATCCGGAGAAGGTGATCGCCGTCGGCGGCTGCTATGCCGAGGCACAGCGCGAGAGGCTCTTCGAGCTCTACCCGTTCGTGGACGTCGCGTTCGGCCCGGGCTCGATCCCGCACCTCGGCGAGTGGCTCGGAGCCGGGGGCGAAGGCGTCTCGCGGGGTGCTTTCGGGCTCGAGCGGCGCTCCTTTGCGAGCCTGTTGCCGATGCGCCGCGAACGGCGGTTCCAGGCCTGGGTTCAGGTCTCCATGGGCTGCAACTCCAAGTGCGCCTACTGCATCGTGCCGTCGGTCCGGGGCCGGGAGCAGAGCCGGCGCCCGGGAGAAGTGATCGCCGAGGTGGAGGCGCTGGCGCGCGCCGGAGTCCGCGAGCTCACGCTCCTCGGACAGAACGTGAACTCCTACGGGCGCGACCTGCTACCGGACGTTCGGACTGACTTCGGAGAGCTCTTGCGGGCCTGCGACGCCGTCGAGGGGATCGAGCGGATCCGCTTTACGAGCCCGCATCCCAAGGACTTCCGGGCACCGGTCATCGCCGCCATGGCCGAATGTGCCTCCGTCTGCGAGCACGCCCATCTACCGCTCCAGTCCGGCTCGACCCGGATCCTCAAGGCGATGCGACGCACCTACAGCCGCGAGCGGTTTGTCCGACTGGCCGAGGAGATGCGCGCCGCGATCCCCGACCTGGCGCTCTCCACAGACCTGATCGTCGGCTTCCCCGGCGAGACCGACGGCGAGTTCGAGGACACCGTCTCGGCGGTGGAGCAGATCGGATTCGACAGCGCGTTCACGTTCGTGTTTTCGCCGAGAGGCGGAACGGAGGCGGCGACGATGACCGCACAGGTCCCGGAGGAGGTCAAGCAAGAGCGCATCGAGCGCCTGATCGACGTCGTCCAACGAGTGGCGCACGAACGAAACCAGTTACGCGTGGGGAGGGTGGAGGAAGTCCTCGTCGAAGGGCCGAGCCGAACTGATCCCGCATCACTCCGCGGCCGCACCCGGCGTAACACGACGGTCAACTTCGCCGGAGCAGCGACCGCCGGTGATCTCGTCCAGGTCCAGGTCGAGGGCGCCACGTCGACCACCCTCAAGGGCATCCAGCTCGCCGCAGTTGCCGCGTAATCGAGATCTGCCCTGGGACGGGCTCCTCAACGCCCGTGATCTCGGAGGGCATCCGACGGAGGACGGCGGGGAGACACGCTGGGAGTCGGTCGTGCGAACCGACAGCGTCAGGCTGCTCACGGACGCCGGCTGGAAGGCCGCTGTCGACTACGGGGTCCGCACAGTGGTCGACCTTCGTTCCGACGAGGAGCTGGCCGCAGACCCACCGGCCGAGCTTCCCCTCGAACCCGTGCACGTCCCATTCTTCGACGACCGAGAGGATGTCTTCGAGCAGGTCGACGCGGTCAGCTCCGCGGCCGAGAGCCACGCCGAAGCGACGCGGGAGGTCTACCTGGTCTTCCTCGAGCACTTTCGGCACAACGTCACCGCGGCAATCCGGGCAGTCGCCCGGGCGCCGGAAGGTGGCGTGATCGTCCACTGCCACGGCGGCAAGGACCGGACCGGGCTCGTCTCGGCGTTTCTCCTCCGGATCGCGGGCGTGCCGATCGACGAGATCGCCCTCGACTATGCACTGAGCGAAGAGCGTCTGCGCACCCGCCACGACAAGTGGTTCGCGACCGCAGCGGATGAGGCCGAGCTGGAGCGTCTCCACCGCATCGCTGCGACGCCGGCGCCATCCATGGTCGGCGTCCTCGAGGAGCTCGAGCGCCGATACGGGAGCATCGCGGACTACCTGAAGGCGGGCGGCGCGTCGGACGAGGATCTCGAGCGGGCCCGCGCCCGCCTACGTGACTGACCTCGTCATCGCGGTCTTCGGGCCGACCGCATCGGGAAAGAGTGACGTCGCCGAAGCGATCGCCGACCGAATTCCGGCCACGCTCATCTCGGCGGATGCGATGCAGGTCTACCGGGGCCTGCCGGTTCTCACCAACCAGTCCGACCGCGAGACGGAGCTGGTGGGGATCTGGAATCTCGACCACGAGGCGTCGGTGGGTGAATACGCGGAACTTGCCCATGCGGCCGTCGACCATGCCCTGGAGGCGGACGTCACACCGATCGTCGTCGGAGGGACCGGCCTCTACCTCCGCGCCGCCCTCGTCGAGCTCGATCTGCCGCCCGCCCCGGAACCGAGCGTCCGGGCCTACTGGGAGGCCGAGTACGTCCGCCTCGGATCGGAGGCCGCGCACGAGCTCCTCGCCGATCGAGACCCGGCGGCGGCGGCCCAGCTGCACCCAAACGACCGGCGCCGGGTCGTGCGGGCCCTCGAGCTCGCCGACTCGGGCACCTCGCTCGTGCCGCGCGAAAGCCGGCTCTGGAGTGAGGAGACCAGGCATCCGACGCTGATCGTCGGCCTAGAGGTGCCAAAGGACGTCCTCGACCGCCGGATCCAGGAGCGGACGCAGCGAATGTTCGCATCCGGCGTCGTGGACGAGGCACATCGAGCTCTCGGAGGGCCGATCTCCTCGACGGCTCGAACGACGTTCGGGCTGCGCGAAATCGACGAGTTCCCGGAGGACGAGGCGAAGGAGGCCATCGTCCGGAGGACGACGCGCTACGCGTCGTACCAGCGCAAGTGGATGCGACGGGTACCGGGCCTTGTTAGCGTGGCAGCCGACCGCCCGGCGGGTGAGGTCGCCGATGAGATTCTCGAAATGGCACGGACTCGGCAACGACTACCTGCTGGTCCAGCGGGCTGACATCGGCTCCCCGCTGACCGACACCCAGGTTCGCCTGCTCTGCGACTACCACTTCGGCGTCGGCTCCGACGGCGTGCTCGAAGTCGTCTCGGCAGAGGAGGACTATGCCGATGTCGTGATCTGGAATCCTGACGGCTCGACCGCCGAGCTCTCGGGAAACGGGACGCGCATCGCGGCCCGCTGGCTCGCACGCAGGAGCGGAGCGGACACCGTGCGAATCCGCGTCGGGCCGCGCGAAGTCGTCGCCCGCATGCGCGGAGGCCTCCACGTCGAGATGGACATGGGGCCGGTCGAGGTGGGGGACCCTGAGAGCCTCGACGTCGCCGGGGAACCCATCGAGTTCACGCCGGCGTCGGTGGGGAACCCGCACGCCGTCGTCCGCATGGAGCCGGATCGGGAGGCATTACTCAGGCTCGGGCCGCTGATCGAGAATCATTCGCGCTTCCCCGAGCGGACGAACGTCCAGCTCGTACGGGTCGACGGAGAGAACGACATCACGGTCGGTGTCTGGGAGCGCGGGGCGGGGGAGACGCTCTCGTCCGGTACGAGCGCCGTTGCCACCGCTGGAGTCGCCGTCGCGCGTGGATGGTGCTCGAGCCGGGTCACCGTTCACCTGGCGGGCGGAGACCTCCTCGTCGAGCTCGACGACCGGATGAACGCCCGGCTCACCGGGCCCGCGCAGGAGATCTTCGAGGGCGAGACGAGCGAGGAGCTCGCACTGTGAGGTTCGCGCGCCGTCTCGACGCCGTCCCGCCATATCTCTTCGCGGAGCTCGAGCGCCAGATCTCCTCGAAGAAACGGGAGGGAATCGACGTCATCAGCCTGGCGATCGGGGACCCCGACCTTCCGACCCCGCCCGCGATCGTCGAGGCAGCGGCTGCGGGGCTCCGTGACGCGGCAACCCATCGGTACCCGACGAACCACGGAATGGACGAGCTCCGGGAGGCGGCCTCGGCCTTCTACCACGACAGGTTCGGCGTCGAGATCGACCCGGAAGGCGAGGTCGTCCCTGCGCTCGGCGGCAAGGAAGCGGTCGGTCACATCGCCTTGGCAATCCTCGATCCCGGCGATGTCTCGCTGAGCCCGGAGCCCGGGTACCCGCCCTACACGTCGGGACCGGTCTTCTCCGGCGCTGACATCCACTACCTACCGCTCACGCCCGAGAACGAGTTCTTCCCCGATCTCGATGCGATCCCCGAGGAGATGACCGGCCGCGCGAACCTCCTGTACCTGAACTATCCGAACAACCCGACCGGAGCGGTCGTGCCGAACGGCGCCTTCGGACGGGCGGTGGACTTCGCGCGGGAACACGAGCTGATCGTGATTCACGACAACGCCTACTCGGAGGTGTGCTTCGACGGCTACCGGGCGCCGAGCTTCCTCGAGACGCCCGGCGCAAAGGAAGTCGGCGCCGAGATCTTTTCCCTCTCGAAGGGCTGGAACATGACCGGCTGGCGCTGCGCGCTCGTCGTCGGCAACGCAGAGGTGGTCGAGCGCTTCAGGCAGTTGAAGGCGAACCTCGACTCGGGGATGTTCGAGGCGCTTCAGCGGGCGACGACCGTAGCCCTGACGGCCGAACGGGACTTTCCTGCCGAGATGTCCGAGGTCTACCGCCGACGTCGTGACCTCATCGTCCAGGCGCTCGGAACGATCGGCATGGAGGTGGAGCCGCCGCGCGCCACGCCCTACCTCTGGGTCCGGGTGCCCGAGGGGCATGACTCGGCCTCGTTCACGTCGCTCGTCCTGGAGGAAGCCGACGTCGTCGTCTCGCCCGGGCCAGGCTACGGCGCGAGCGGTGAGGGCTTCGTCCGGCTCTCGCTCACCGTGTCCGACGATCAGCTCGCGGAGGCTGTTCGCCGGATCGAGAGCTCATTGCAGAAAGTCATAATCCGGACATGACCGCTCGCAGGCCAGACACCGCTTCGGGCGTGCAGCCGGAGCGGGGATTCATCGTGTCCGTAATCCCGCCCGGGATCGACGAGGAGCGGGAGCTAGACGAGTTCGCCGAGCTGGCTCGCACTGCCGGCGTCGACGCCGTCGGAACGCTCGTGCAGCACCGGCAGCGGCCGGATCCCCGCACCTTCGTGGGGAAGGGCAAGCTGGCGGAGCTCAAAGAGGCCTATTCCGCCGCCGGAGCCGATTCGCTCCTCGTCGACGACGAGCTCTCGCCGTCGCAGCAACGCCGCCTGGAGGACGAGCTCAAGGCCCGGGTCGTCGACCGGACGCAGCTGATTCTCGACATCTTCGCCCAGCACGCGACGAGTGCCGAGGGAAAGCTCCAGGTCGAGCTCGCGCAGCTCGAGTACAACCTGCCGCGGATGCGAGGGATGTGGCAGCACCTCGAGCGGCTCGGCGGCGGCACCGGAGCGCTTGGCGCCGGCGTCGGCACGCGCGGGCCGGGCGAGTCTCAGCTCGAGACCGACCGTCGGATCGCGCGCCGCAAGATCGCGTTACTCCGGCGGCGCCTGAAGGAGGTCGGTAAGCACCGCGGGACGAGACGGAAGGAGCGTGCGGCCAGCGGCACGCCTACGGTGGCGCTCGCCGGCTACACCAACGTGGGCAAGTCGACGCTCCTGAACGCGCTCACGGGCGCGGAGGTGAGCGTCGAGAACCGG
>JBKJWJ010000292.1:0-3037 GCA_046716905.1 Gaiellaceae bacterium | reverse complement strand
GTACCCACGTGGCAGGGAGCCACGGATGACGACACCGCTCCTCCGCTCGACGTGGAGATGCGACCCGGGCAAGTCGAGAGCTACCTGCAGTCAACGACTGTCGATCTGTACTGGGACAGCTCGTCCGCCGGCTACGACGAGTGCTTCGGCCACGGACGCATCGACGCGCTCCGGGCGGTGACACACGACACATCCGCAGCAAGCGAGGTAGTCCCCGTTTGCGCGGACGGCGAATAGGTCAATCGCAATTGGACGCACCAGGAGTTCAGGTACGTCCGGCCAGATAGGGAGCACGCCTCCCAGGCGTGGGGCCTGCCACCGCAGGCCCCCGCGCTCCCCTTTTCAGGAGCGCTCTAGGAGAGGGCGGTGTCGCCCGGCCGGGGCTCGACGACGCCCGTCTCGGGCGGTCCAACGACCGACGGGCTGAGCGGGCGAAGGTAGAGCCACTCGTACGACAGCGCGCCGAGAACGGCTCCTGCGAAAGGCCCGATGTACCAGATCCAGAAATCGTCCCAGGTGCCGGACAAGAGCTCGGGGCCGAGCGCGCGCGCCGGGTTCATCGCTGCGCCGGTGAGCGGTCCGGCCATCAGGACGTCGAACGTGATCGTGAACCCGATCGCCAACCCTGCGATCGACTTGAAGGTGCCGCGCGGGTCGGCGGCGGTCGCGAAGATCACCCAGACGAGGAAGAACGTCAGGATCGCTTCGAGGATCAACGCGGCCTCGGGCTCGATACCCGGGCCGATGGCCGGCGAGCCGAGCGTCGCCTGCGTCTCGCCGGTGAAGATCCACTTCAGGAGCCCGGCGGCTGTGATCGCGCTCACGAACTGCGCGATCCAGTAGGCGAAGGCCACGACCGGCGAAAGCCGTCCGCAGACGAGGAAGCCGAGTGTGACCGCCGGGTTGAAGTGCCCGCCCGAGATGTGTCCGACTGCCGACGTCATGACGGCGATCACGAGACCGTGGGCGAGCGCGACTTCAAGATTGCCGGCCCCTGCGCTCGGGGCGGCCACGAGGACCGCTCCTGCGCCGATGAAGACAAGCGCGAAGGTCCCGACGAACTCAGCCGCTGCGCGGCGGAAGACATCCATCATCAGGCGCGAGGCTATTCAGGCGGTCGGACGTCCTGGGTCCGGCCGGTCGACCACATAGGCCGTTCGGCCTATTGAAGTCGGGGGCCGGCCCTGTCACTGTCATCGACGTGGAGAGGGAGAACATCGCGAGTCTGAAGCTTGCGTTTGCTGCGGCCTTCATCGCTTTCTGCATGGCCGCGGTGGCGCTGCTCGGCGCTGTCGCCTAAGAGCCCGGGGTTTAGGAGCAAAAAGGCCGCATTTGCGGCCATTTCTGCGAGGCTGCGGGGCTAGGATTCGAACCTAGACTACTCGGTCCAGAGCCGAGCGTCCTACCTTTAGACGACCCCGCAACGGGCCGGGATTGTACCCGTCTAACTCGTGAATCGGCGGTGCAGGACGAAGGGCGCGTACGAGAAGAGCCCGATGCAGACGGTGTCGAGGATCAGCGTCGAAAGCCAGGCGCCGAGGACGTTGTCGAGCCAGAACGACGCCGCCGCCAGCGGCGGGATCGCGATCGCCGCGGTGATGATCGTCAGCACGGCGAAGATCCCTGCGACGCTCCAGGTTCGTCCGCGCACGAGCTCGTTCGAGCGTGAAAGCGATTCTCGCCACGTCGCGCCGTCGAGCACGATCAGAGGCACGACGAGTCCCCAGCGCGCCATTAGCAACAGACCGGGGACGATGAGCGCGATCGTTGCGAGCACGATCCCGATCGTGGTGACGACGCCGGTGGTCATCAGCGCCGGCAGGCTGCCCGCAGTCCCCCTGTAGGCGTCGGCGGCCCTTGCGTCGCCGGCTGCGACATCGTGGACGAGCGCGCCGATCGCCCACGGGTAGGCGAGGATCGTGACCGCCGAGCTGACGCCGATCCACCACCACCAGCTCGGTGCCACGGACGAAAAGTCGGGGTCGAACAGAGCGATGACGAGCTCGAGCGGCGCCAGGAGGAGAGCAACGACGAAAAGTGTCCGCCAGAAGCGCTGGATGAAGAGGCGCCAGGTCTCGGCAACGACCTCGCCGACCATCTACGCCACGTCGGAGGCCCAGTCGCCGTAAAGGGCCGTGTACAGGCCCTTCCGCTCCATCAGCTCCTGGTGCGTTCCCTGCTCGACGATCTGTCCGTGCTCGAGGACGACGATCAGGTCGGCCCCGCGGATCGTCGAGAGACGGTGTGCGATGACGAAGGCGGTGCGGCCGGATAGAAGCGTCCTGAGCGCGTTCTCGATCTTCCGCTCGGTGCCGATGTCGACCGACGAGGTGGCCTCGTCGAGGATCAGCAGTCGCGGGTCTGCGAGCAGCGCTCGGGCGAAGGCCACGAGCTGGCGCTGGCCGAGCGAGAGCCGGGTGCCGCGCTCCTGCACGTCCGTCTCGTAGCCTTCTTCGAGCCGCATGATGAACTCGTGGGCGCCGACCGCTGCCGCAGCGGCCCGGATGTCCTCGATCGTCGCGTCGGAGCGGCCGAAGGCAATGTTGTCCCGCACGCTGCCTGCGAAGAGGAAGCCCTCCTGCGGGACGATCCCGAGCTGGCGGCGGAGCGACTCCTGCGTCACGTCTCGCAGGTCGATCCCGTCCACGGTGATCTTCCCCTCGACCGGGTCGTAGAAGCGGGCGAGGAGCTTCGCGATGGTGGACTTGCCGGCGCCCGTATGCCCGACGAAGGCGACAGTCGTCCCGGGTGCGACGTCGAGGTCGATTCCGTGCAGCACCTCAGGCCCCGTCCGGTAGCTGAACCGGATGTTCTCCAGACAGACGTGCCCGTCGATCAGCGGCAGCTCCTGGGCACCGGCGCGGTCCCGGACCTCTGGTTCCTCGTCCATCACGTCCATGATCTTGTCGAGCGCGGCCACGGCGGCCAGGAACGTGTTGTAGAGCTGCGAGAGCTGCTGGATCGGGTCGAAGAAGTTGGAGACGTAGAGGATGAACGCGAAGAGCGTCCCGACCGTCAGCTCGCCGCCGGCGAGGAG
>JBKJWJ010000291.1:0-2916 GCA_046716905.1 Gaiellaceae bacterium | reverse complement strand
GGCCCGCGACAAGTACTTCGCCGGCGGCCTGACCTACAGCGGCCATCCGCTCGCCTGCGCCTCCGCGGTCGCGTCGATCGAGGCCTTCCAGGAGGAAGGGATCGTCGAGCACGCCGCGGAGATGGGGGCACAGTTCGAGGAGCGGTTGCGCGGCCTCCAGGACAAGCATCCGTCGATCGGCGAGGTGCGCGGGCTCGGCTGCTTCTGGGGCCTCGAGCTCGTGAAGAACCGCGAGAACCGCGAGCCGCTCGTCCCGTTCAATGCAACCGGTCAGGACTTGGCGCCGGTTGCGCAGATGGCGAAGGCTGCGCTCGACCGCGGGCTCTACCTGATGACCCACTGGAACG
The DNA here is from genome assembly GCA_046716905.1 of Gaiellaceae bacterium. GTDB lineage: Bacteria > Actinomycetota > Thermoleophilia > Gaiellales > Gaiellaceae > JACDAN01. The sequence goes on along the minus strand of JBKJWJ010000291.1, from coordinate 2,569 downwards.
TCGTCATGGTGTGCCCGCCGCTCACGATCACCACCGAGGAGCTCGACGAGGGCATCGCGAGCCTCGACGAGGCACTGAGCGTCGCGGACGAGTTCGTCTCCTAGGAGCCCTATTGCGCGAGGCGCCGTTCGAGGAACGCCGCCAGCCTCGTCAGTGGAAACGAGATCACGAAGAAGAGCACGAAGATGCCGAGGTAGATCTCGAGGGCGTGGGAGTCGCCGCCGGCGATCTCCAGGGTCGCCGGGTCGACCGTTGGGACGGCGAGCGCGTTCGTCTGGCGCTGTGCGGCCTCGAGTACCTCCGGGACGCCGAGGATCGACGCGAGCGTCGAGTTCTGGATCACTCCGACGCAGAGCCCGACGAGCGGCGGGATCAGACGGCGCCAGGCCTGCGGCAGGATCACGTTCGTATGCCGCCCGACCCAGCCGAAGCCGAGCGCGGCCGAGGCCTCGTGCTGCTCCCTCGGGATCGACTGAACCGCCCCGCGCGTCGCTTCGGCGATCTGCGCGCTGCCCCAGAGCCCGAGGCCGACGATCGACGCGTTCAGGGGGTCGGAGATCCTGCTGAGCAGGCCGAGGTGGAGCTCGTCCGCGAGAGTCGGCAGCGCGAAGTAGAGGAGGAAGATCGTCACGATGATCGGGAGCCCGCGCCAGATCTCGATGTAGAGCCGGATCGCGGCACGGACGGGGAAGAAGTCGATTGTCATCAGGGTCCCGAGGAGGACGCCGACGACCACGCTGATCGAGACGGAGATCGCAGCGATCCTGAGCGTGTTCTCGAGCCCGGTGTAGAGGATGTACTCGGCGACGGGCTGCGCCCATTCAGGCAGTCGGCCGATGGTCTGTTCGTACATGGCCTACCTCGCCTCCGGCAGCGCAAGGCGCCGTTCGAGAAACCGGATCAGCGCCGAGAGCGTCCACACGAGCGACAGGTAGGTGACGGCGAGGACGGCCATCATCTCCCAGGTCCGGAAGTCGAGGTCTATCGACTGCTTCGCGACGTTGGTCAACTCCTCGACGCTGATCGCGACCATCAGCGCCGTGTTCTTGAGCACCGAGATGTACGTGTTGATCGACGACGGGAGGGCGATGCGGCCGCCGATCGGCAGCGAAATGTTGAGAAACGTCCGCATCGGACCGAATCCGAGCGCGGCCGCTGCCTCTCGATAGCGCGTCGGCACCGCCTCGAAGCCGGCGCGGAAGTTCTCCGTGTTGAACGCGCCGCCCCAGAGGATCAAGGCGATGCACGCGACGGAGAAGAAATCGAACTGCAGCGCCTTCGACGCCTTCGGGAGCCCGTACGCGATCAAGAAGATCTGCACGAGGATCGGCGTGTTGCGGATCAGCTCGACGTAAATCCCGGCGATCTGGCTGATTACGGGGATCCGGTATGCCCGGGCGGCGCCGAGGAGCAGACCGAGGAGGAACGCACCCGCGATCCCGATCGCGGCGAGCTCGAGCGTCACCTTCAGGCCTCCGGCGAGCACCTCCCGGCGCTCCCAGATGTAACTCCAGTCGAAGGCTGCGAGAACGGTCATGGAGAGACATCGAGAGGGCGGCCGTCGCGAACGGCGGCCGCCCACTCTCAGTCGCGCTATAGCGAGGGCACTCGCTCTCGGGCACCCTGCCCCTGGGATAGGCCTCCTTCGTCCTCGGCCTGGGGACGTTAGTCAGGAAGAACTTGTAGAACTGCCGCGGGGAGTTGGCCCGCAGGATCTTCCAGAATTCGTCCCTTCGCTTCATGTAGAGAATGGCGGCGTCGACCCACCGCTTCATCTGCGGCTCGTCCTTTCTCATCCCGATCCCGTAGGGAACGGCGAGGAACTTGTGCGTCGTCAGCTTCAGGTTGGAGTCGTTCGCGGCGACGCCGAGCAGGAACGTGTCGTCGAACATGAACGTGTCCGCCCGACCCGAACGCAGGTTTTCGAGCGCCGCGACCGGGGAGTCCGAGAGAACCTTGGTCGCGGTGCTGAAGCAGTTTCCGACGTACCGGTCGTAGATCGACCCTCGGGTCGTCGCGATCCGCTTTCCGCGAAGATCCGTGAGACGCGTGATGCTCGAGTTATTCGGCACCAGCAACCGCCCCGTCGCGTTGTAGTAGGGGTACGAGTAGACGATCACTTCTTCCCGGGCGGCAGTCCAGGTGAGCGTCGAGATGATGATGTCGACGTCCCCTCGCTGCAGGGCCGGGATCCGGCTCGGCGTCGTGACGCACGTCAGGCTGACGCGATTCCGCCTGCCGAACGCCAGCTCGGCGAAGCGGCGCGCGACATCGACGTCGTACCCCGCGATCTTGTTCAGCCGGTTGATGTAGCCGAACGGCGGGAAGTCACATTTCACGCCGATCTTCCACCGCTTTCTCTTGGCGACCTCGGTCGGCAACGCCGGCAGCTTCGACGCCACGTCCGCTCTCGTGGGTACCGCTTTGCGCTCGCCGCTCCAGGGTGCGGCGACGCTGAGTGCCGTGAAGGCCACGGCCGTCATTGCGGCCAGAACTATTGCGATCACCAACCTCTTCATTCAGCCCCTCCTTCGTTGACGGTCAATTCCTCGAGTGAGCCCGCCAGCTG
>JBKJWJ010000290.1:0-4309 GCA_046716905.1 Gaiellaceae bacterium | reverse complement strand
CACTTGTGGCGTGCGGGCATCGATGGCGGACCGGAGCTCCGGTTTTCCTGTGCCCGGGCTCTGCTGGCCATTCGCACTCCCAGTGCCCGTGAGGCGGCTGCTTCGCTCGCCCAGTCGGCGACAGGCTCGATCGAGCCCTTCGATCGCCTGCTCCTGGCGTTCGTGCGAGGCCGCGCGGCTGAGCCGTTCACGGAGCGCCGCGGGATCCGGATCGCCCAGATCTTCATGCAGGGGCGCCTCGACGGAGCGCTCGCGAGCGCGGGCGCCGGAGATGGTGGGGGGATCTCGACGCTGCTCGTGCAGCTCGGGCGCGCGCTCGGCTCGGAGCCTGAGATCGCCGGTGTGGCGACGCTTGCGCGGGCTCTCGCAGAGCCCGAGACGGGCTGGGGTCACACCGGGTTGAGCGAAGCCGTGAGCCCCGGAGTCTCGATCGAGCGCGTGCCGTTCGGGCCTGCCGGCTACCTACCGGCAGCGGCGATGTGGGAGCACCGGCTCGAGCTGGAGCGAGCGCTGGAGACGGCGATCTCAGAGCTCGGGGGCGTCGACATCGCCCACGTGCGCTTCGCGGATGCCGGCGCCTTCGCCGCGGCGCGCGTTTGCAGACGACTCGGCATCAAGTTGGCGTTCACGGCCGCACCGGATCCACATGCTGTGATCCAAGCCGCAGAGCGGCGAGGCGACCTCACGCGGGAAACCTTTCCCGAGGCTGAGCTGAGCGAGCACTACCTCTTTCGTGCGCAACTCGTTGCAGATCTGCTCGGCCAAGCGGAGACGGTGGTCGTCTTGCCTCGTCCGCGCGCACGGGCGGCCCTGCGTGAGCTGATCGGCGTTCCGTTCACGCAACTCGAGCAGCGCCGCGTCCACACGATCCCCGAGGGGATCTCGCTGCTCGAGATCGAGCGTGCCACCTCCGAGCTCGCGAGAGCCGGGCGTGACCGCGCCCTGCCTTCGGTCGCCAACGTCCTGCTCGACCGTGTTGCCGCTCTACCGCAGCAACGCCACGGTCTTCCGCTGCTCGTCAGCGTCGGCCGCTTGCATCGGGTGAAGGGCCTCTCGCTCCTGCTCGAAGCGTGGGCCGGCGACGACGACCTCTATCGGTCGCTCAACCTCGTGATCGTCGGCGGCGGCCTCGAAAAGCCCACGCCGGAAGAGAAGGCGGTCCTTCGACAGCTCGAAGCTGTCAGTACGCGAGTCCCACGAGCGCGTGAGGGACTCGTCCTGCTCGGCCATCGAGCGAATCACGAGGTGGCGACGATCTTGCGAATTGCGCGGGTGGGGCTCGGCAGCCTCGTCTCCCCTCACGGCGTCTACGCCTGCACCAGCCAGAAGGAGGAGTTCGGCGTGGCGCTCCTCGAGGCTATGGCGACAGGGCTCTCGGTAGTCGCACCGAATGCCGGCGGGCCTGCGACCTACGTGGAGGAAGGCCTGACGGGATCGCTGGCCGACACCTCGTCCGTCGCGGACGTGAGAGACGCACTGCGCCGGGCGGAAGCCGCGCGCACCGACGAGTCGCGCGCCCAACGCGTCTCGGACGTGGTTCGCTCCCACTACACGATCGAGGCCATGGCCTCGACGCTCGTGGGCGTCTACGCGAACGTCGTCCATGAGCCCGTCCAGGTGGCAGCGTGATCGTCCTCGTCGTTGTCCCCGATTACGCGTCTCACTGGAACCCGATGTCGGCCATCGCCGGTGCTCTCCGTACCCGGGGCCACAGAGTGGTGGTGGCGACGGGGCGGACGCTGGCTCCTGCCGTCGCCGCCGGCGGGTTCGAGCACGTCCAGCTCATCCTCGGGTCCGGCAGCAACGGCGGCGTCCGGCCCGCCGACACTGATCCGGAGTTGAACGCCTTCTTCGCCGCCACCCACGAGGGCATGATCGCGACGCTGCGCTACCAGGCCGAACGACGTGCGCACGACCTTCTCTGGGAGCCGCAGTCCGTCGCTGCGCAGCTCCGTCACGTGATCGCGACGGTTGCGCCCGACGCGGTTCTCGTCGACCAGCTCGCGTTCGGCGCCACCGCTGTCCTGCGTGGACTGCGGGTGCCGTTCCTCTCGTTCCTCCCCGGGCACCCGTGCCAGCTGCCCGGTCGAGGAGAGACCTTCGGCTATCCCGAGCTCCGACCGCCGGAATTCGGTGCGCCCGCCGCAGACCTGCTCTCGCTGAGAGAGCTTTGCACCGGCGTGGCCATGGCGTTCACTGCCGCCTACAACGCAGTGACAACGAGCCTCGATCCAGCAGCGCCACCACTCGCCGATGCGTTCGCGGCCGGAGGGACGCTCGGGACGTTGATCAACTATCCGTGGCAGTTCGGCGCCCATCCCCGTCGACTACCGCACGCCCGGTTTCTTGGCTCGTGCATCCGGACGGGGGCTCCCGAGACGTCCCTCGAGCACCTCGCCCGCACGGAACGAACGCGACCGCGAGCGTACGTCTCCCTCGGCAGCTTTCTCTCTGCGCGGACGGATGTCCTCCGGCGGATCGCTGACGCGATTCGGTTCCTCGGCTGGGACGCTGTGATCGCCGCGGGTGCGACCGACCCGCAAAGACTTGGCCGCTTGCCGTCCACCTGGATAGTGGAAGAGCACCTTCCCCAGGTGACCGCACTAGAGGTGTGCGACATCGTCGTCTGCCATGGCGGCAACAACACCGTCACCGAGGCCCTCACGGCCGGCCTGCCCGTGCTGGCCGCCCCCTTCTCGACCGATCAGTTCGCCGGAGCAGAGGATCTCCGCCGCGCCGGTCTCGGCGACGCAATCGATCCGAACGCCGCGACGACGGAAGAAGTCGCGGCCGGGCTCGTCTCACTGCTCGACGGCGACGCCGTTGGTCGAGCTGCCGGGCTCGGCGTCGAACTCCGGCGCGCTCCCGGAGCCGAGTGCGCAGCAGACATTCTGGAAACCGCTGCTGCAGATCCTGCGGTCGCCGCCTGAGCCGTCTCTTTCCGGTACTCGCGCCCCGCACGACGATCTGACGCGTCCGCTGCTTCGTGCACGACGGCCACGCACCGACCCGCCGGTCTCACCCTAGAGCAGACACGCGTTTACGCGCCTGAAACCGCACTGAAACCTCGGTTCGTTACCGCTCGCTTGCGACTTCCCCGCGCGGTGGAGATCGCGGCGCAGAGCTCCTCCCGTACGGCAAGCTCTCGCTCGACCGGGGCGACAACGAGCTCTTCCGCCACTTCGTCGACCTGCTGCCGGAGTGAGCGAGCGGCTCGCCGCGCCCGCCGGTTCGCGCCCACGCCGTTCACTAGACGCGTGAGGAAAGCCAGCACGATCCCGGCGGCTGCGCCACCGAGGAGGAGCGCGGTGGGAATCGGCACTCCCTCGACCTCCGGAAGCGGAGCCACGTCCTCGATCCGGAGCCAACCGAGCACCGCGAGTGCGACGAGCCAGACCGCGCCGACAGCGACGGCGATTGCGAGCAGCTTCTGCAGCAGGCCGGCAACTCGCCACCAGCGGGGGCTCGAGACACCCAGATCGGCGCCGGCGACTGCGCGGTCGAGCCGGTCGGCGACACTGGCGTCCGCCGCGACGGCTTGCGCTCTCACGAGCCGCGGCCACGGTTGCGGAAGCTCCTCCGCTGCGCGGTCGGCGAGCCGGCGGGCGGCGCTCGCCACCTGCGCGCGTTGCACGTCGGTGGGTGGCGGCATCGAGGTCCTGACCTGCGGCTGCGGCGAATCCGAGAGGCGCAGCCGCCTCAGCGGATCGGGGCGAAACCGTCGAACCCAGCGGACGAGGGGCCACCCGGTTGCGAGCGCGCCGCGGCGCCGGTGGGCGTCTCCCACCGCGCGCACGACGGTGGGTACGCCTGCAGCTTCCTCGAGCGCGGCCTGCAGCCGCTCACGATCCGCGCGCCGGATGCCGCGCGCCTTCGCGGTGCACCCGGCGGCGAGCGGCTCGGCCGCGCGGTTCAGGTCGGCGGCGAGTCGCGCGACCGCAGCCTCGTGCGCGGCCACCCGTTCGGCGAGCAGACGTTGCAGTTCAGGAACGCCCTCGCCCGTTCGCGCCGAGAGGGTTGCGAGCGGCACCCGCGGAAGCCCGTCCTCGGCCAGCAGACGCTCCATGTCGGCCCGCCACGCAGCGACGTCTGCGGCCGGCAGCAGGTCCGCCTGGTTGAGGACGACCGCCATCGCGCGCGCGTGTGTCGCGAGCGGCCGCAGGTACCGGTCGTGCAGCGCGGCATCCGCGTACTTCTGCGGCTCGACCACCCAGAGGACGAGATCCGCGAGCGCGATGACCCGCTCCGCCTCGAGGCGGTGTGAGCTCTCCACGGAGTCAAAGTCCGGGAGGTCGAGGAGGACGAGCCC
>JBKJWJ010000289.1:0-2579 GCA_046716905.1 Gaiellaceae bacterium | reverse complement strand
CTTCCGCTGCGCCGGCGACCGCCTGCAGCGCGAGGCGGGTCTTGCCGACGCCGCCAGGGCCTGTGAGGGTCAGCAGGCGAACCCCTCGGTCGAGGAGTGCCCCGAGCTCGTCCAGCTCGCGGCCACGGCCGACGAAGGTGGTCGCCGGCACCGGAAGGTTCGTCCGATGGAGGCTCTTCAGTGCGGGGAACTCGCCGCTGCCGAGCTGGAAGATGCGCTCGGGAGCACCGAGGTCCTTGAACCGATGCTCTCCGAGGTCGGTTAGCTCGAGCGCGACCAAGCCCGCCGTCGCCGCCGAGACGAGCACTTGGCCGCCGTGCCCGGCGGCGGCGATGCGCGCGGCGCGGTGGACGTCGTGGCCGACATACCCTTCCTCTCCGAGCAAGGGCGCCCCCGTGTGGACCCCGACCCGCACGCGGATCCTTCCGTTCGCGGCGAGGTGATCCGTGAACTCGGAAGCCGCCTCGAGGGCTCCAGGGGCGGACGGGAACGCGAAGAAGAAGGCGTCTCCCTGCGTGTCCACCTCGACGCCGTCGTTTCGAATGCACGCCTCACGGATCACCGCACGGTGATCGGCGAGCGCAGCCGTGTAGCCCTCCGCGCCCAGCTCGTCGAGCAGCGACGTCGAGCCGTCGACATCGGTGAAGACAAAGGTGACTGTGCCGGTCGGAAGGTCGGTGCGCACGCAGGGATCATCCGCTCATCACGTCCCGCCAGCAAGGAGCGCCAAGGCCACCAAGCGCCGCGACATCCGCGTCCGGCCGATCGTCGTATCCCGGGTGAGGTTTTCAGCGTCCTCGGGAGGAGCTTCGATGTTGAGACGCCGGCCTCAACCTCGTCCTCCTCGTGAACCTGGCCGTGGCCCCGTGGCTCTCGGCCCGATTTCTCACCGGACGCAGCCGGCTCCACCGGCTCGAGCGCCGGCAGACCACCTACCTCCCCGTCTTCGCCCTGTGGGCCGCGGCGGTCGTGGTCGTCCTGCCGCTGGTGTTCGCCTTCGACTGACCGCATGCTCCGCCAGGCGTAGAAGCACTGCGCGAACAGCGCGGCGGCGCTCAGGGAAGGACACTTGCCCAGGCTGCTCTGCTCCCACTGGCAGCCTGAGCCCGAAGGGTACGAAGGCATCGCTGATGTTCGCCTAGAACGTGCGCGCCGCTTTTGCTCGCCGCTGCAGTCGGCTCGGGACGCTTGATCGCGCGGTGGTCTTCGACTTGGCGGGCGCCTGAGCGATAGCCTGAGTAATGGACGTCGAAGTCGTCCGTCGACTCGAGGAGTCCGGGTATACCCGGCCGGGCTTCGCCGTGGACTACGACCGGTATCGACCGCGACCACCGCCCGCGCTTGCGGGGCTGCTACCGCCGCTCGCCGGCGTCGACCGGCCGACCTTTGTCGTCGACCTCGGCTCGGGCACGGGGCTTTCGACACGTTTCTGGTCGAAGTGGTCAGAACAGGTGGTAGGCGTCGAACCGAACGATGCGATGCGGAGGTTCGCGCAGCAGCAGGCGACGAATTCGCCGAACGTCCGTTACCTCGGCGCCTCCTCCTACGAAACGGGTCTACCGGAGGGGTGCGCTGACCTCGTGACTGCGGCTCAGTCGCTCCAATGGATGCGGCCCGAGAGGGTCTTCCCGGAGATTGGTCGGATCCTGCGTCCCGGCGGCGTCTTCTGCGCCTACGAATATTTCGCCACCCAAACCCCGCTGTGGGAGGCCGAGATTCAGTGGGGTCTCGTCAGAGCCCGCAAGCGCGAGCTACGAGGGAAGCTCGACCTTGACGAGGGCACGAAGGTCTGGCCAGCCAGTAGCGCCAGGCTCGAGGAGAGTGGGGTCTTCCGGTACGTCCGCGAGCTCGCGCTCCACAGCGTCGAGAGAGGTGACGGCGACCGCCTGGTTGGATTCGCACTGAGCGAGGGGAGCCTGACAACGCTGCTCGAGGCTGGCGCGACGGAGGAGGACGTTGGCCTGGACCGCCTCCGCGCCGCAGCCGCGACGATGACTACGCCCGTGCCTTGGTGGATCAGCTACCGCGCGTGGGTCGGCCTGAAATGACCCCGCGGCGGGCGTCGAAACAAGCTCAAGGATTCCATTCCGCGACACGGGCACTTCCACGGGCGCCATTGTCAGGGGACATTGCTGAACACTGGCCCAGGCGATTGTGGGCGAACGGCGAAACGCGAAACGCCTTCCACCGCCTCTCGCGGGTGTGGCCTTGATCAGGGCGTAGAGCCTGGCACGAACTCGCGAACCTCCTGCGCACAACGGCAGGCGACGGCGATCCTGCCGGCCCACTCCAGCGCCTCCTCGCGTGAGGGGACGTCGACACCCGAGAATCCGCCGATGTACGCCTTGCTCCCAGGGTAGGGGCCGTCGGTCACCGTCCCGTCGGTTCCCACCACTCTCACCTCTTCGTGGGAATGCAGCCCGCCGCCGAACACCCAAACGCCGGCGTCCTTTGCCTCTTGCACCACCGCGTGCGCTGCCTCGGCTACGTCGGGGAGATCCTCCTCGGGGAACGTCATTGCCCCGTCATCGAACGAGATCGGATACCGCGTCATCTCACGACTCCTTGATCGGCGGCCT
>JBKJWJ010000288.1:0-4200 GCA_046716905.1 Gaiellaceae bacterium | reverse complement strand
TTGTCGTAGCCGACGGACGAGCTGTCCCAGTACAGATCGACAGTCGTTGACTGCAGGTAGCTCTCGACTTGCTGGGGTCGCATCTCCACGTCGAGCGGAGGAGCGGTGTCGTCATCCGTGGTGTTCGGGTCGTTCGAGTCGACGACGAGTCGCCCGTACTGGCTCACGATCAGCGCTGCGACGCCGGCCGCGTGCGGGGAGGCCATAGACGTGCCCTGGATGCACAGGTGCCCGAGTTGCGTCTGGCTGAACGCCGAGTAGACAGTCGTGCGGCAGTCAGCCGTGTTTCCGTTGCCGCCGGGCGCCGCGACGTCCGTCATCCCGGACCCGTAGTTCGAGTAACGCGCCTTCTCGCTCCTGCGTCCGAGCGCCATCGTGCCGATCACGCCCTGGGTTTCGGCGGGAACGACCTCGCAGTTGTTCTCGTACGGGTCGGGATGCGCGAGATCCTGGTCGGAGTTACCGAGAGCCGCGACGGGCACGACGCCCTGGCTGCGCGCGTACACGATTGCGCGCTCGTTCGCGTGCCGAAACGCCCGCTGGACCGGGTCGTTCGAGCATTTGAACTCGGTCGAGTCCAGAAGTTGGTCGTCGTCGACGAAGTAGCTCATGTTGATGACGTCGAACTTCTGCGTTCCCGCGTACGTGATCGCCGCGGCCGACGAGCTCGCGTAGCAGTAGCCCGCCGTGTCGCAGACCTTCACGGGAATCAACATGACGTTCGGAGCGACGCCGACCATGCCCACTCCGTTGACCTGCGCGGCAACGCTCCCTGCCACGTGGGTACCGTGGAACTGGTTGTCGTTGCACGGCGTGCCGATCGAGAGCGGTGAGGGGCCGGTCGGGACAAAGTCGCGCCCGCGCGCGCAATCGACGTTCGTCGTGCCTCCGGGGACGCCGTCATCGTCGAACTCGATGTGAGTGGCTTCGATTCCGCTGTCAAGGATCCCGACATCGACCTTCCGGGAGCCCGCCTGGATCTCATGCGCCTGGAAAGCATTGATCTGGAGCATGTCCCACTGAAAATCGAGCGGGCCGACGTCGGTGCCTGGCTCGGGACCTCCGCCGGTTTGGCTGTCGCCCGGGTGGCTCATCACCGTCGTGTCGAGCGCCTTCCACTTGTAGTCCTCCCCAACCTCTTGGACGAGCGGTGAGCTCCGCAGAAGATCCGCAAAGAGCGCATTCGGCGAATCGACGATCAGTACGCCGATCTGGGCCGACAGATCATTCGTCACCGTCCCGCCGGCGGATGCCACAAGCGCCAGCGCAGTGGCTTTCGTTCCGGCGAGAGCGAAGCCGTCTTCCGTTGCACTTCCAGCTAGCACCACGTTGTACCGAGTGACTCCGGTGCCAGCATCCGCCGAGCCCCCGAGCGAGGCGACTGCGAGCAGCGATCCGACAGCCAGCAGAGCAGCGAGAACGCGTCCTTTCACCTTTCCTCCCCTCCTTGCGGGCCAAGAGACCCAGAAACGGTTATCCGTCTCTTAACGACAGAAGAGCGGAGAAAGGTTCTCTGAATTTATTCGAAAATTGACTGACTAATCAATCGAACAATTAAGGCTCGCGCATACCATCGACGAGCACCCGGTGGATGTTCTGCTCGGCCTTGGCGATGTCCTCGTCCTTATCGGGCAGTTGACCGATGACCCAGCCGGTCAGGATCTCGTCGAGTGCTCCGTACCAAACCACTGCGGCGAGCTTCGGATCGAGCTCGGTCCGGAACTCCCCACGTTCCTGCCCGCGTTGAATGATTCCTTCGAGGGCCTGCATGGCCTGCGTGATCTCTTCGATCTCCTGCTGCACGTGGGCGCTCCGCGTCACCTCGCGGACGAGCACCCTGACGAGATCCGGATCGCGACGCCAGGTTCTCAGGAGCAAAGCCGTGACCTGCCGAACTTGCTCGCTGGCCGGGACACCGGACGCCTCGACCTCGCGTACACGCGCGAGCATCTGGGTCCACGTGTCCCGGAAGATCGTCTCGAGGAGCTCTTCCTTCGACTTGAAGTAGTGGTAGACGAGGCCGTAGGCAATTCCCGCCTCCTCGGCGATGTCCCCCACGCGCGAGGTATGGAAGCCGCTGTGGGCGAAGACCTTGACGGCCGCGCCCAGGATTTGGCGGCGGCGGTCAGCCTGCCGGTCAGCGCGCACGGCCACCTGGCGAGTCTAAATGGTGCGGGCCGGACGGGATTCTTGACCCCGTCCGGCCCGCTTCCGTGTCACCCGCCCGGGGGCACGGAAACCTTCGTCATCTCCCTCAGCCGGCGTAGACCCCGATGTCGTCGAAGGTGACCGTTCCCCTGGTTGTCAGATCAGTCGGCGCGAAGGCGGTCAAGACGACGCGAACCTGCGTCACCAGAGGTGGGATGGTCACCGACTGCTCCAGCGCCCTGAAGCCGTCGGTCTGGAGGGGCGCACTGACCACCTTGACGGTGTCCAGCACCTGTCCTGCCGCTCCGAGGTAGAGAAGGCTGAGCGACGGCGCCGACGACAGTCCATCGGCCCTCACCGCCGCCGTGACGTCGTAGACTTGTCCGGGCTTGACGGCGATCGGAGCGCTTGTCCACGTTGGGGAGCCGGACGCGGCTGCGTTACCGCCGGTGCCCTTCATCTGAGCTGCATTCGAGCCGTCCGTCCCGCCCGTCGGACTGGACGACGCGGTGCCGGCACCGGTGCTCTGGCCCGACCAGGCTTCGGGCTGACCGGCGGCCGTCTGCTGCTCGAAGTTGCCGTTCGTGACCTTGTTGCCATGGACGGTCACTGTCCGAGTGGCCGAGTTGTTGCCCTCGACCTCCTCGGCGACGAGACCGGTGCGGTCTGCCGTCGCCCGGAGCGTGTGCGTGCCGGTGCCGTTCTTGGCATTCCAGAGAACCGATACCTGCGCCGACGCACCGCTTGCGAGGGCCGGAGTGTCGACCAGGCCGAGCACTGCGGAGCCGTCGAGGAGGAATTCGGTCTTCGTCGCGGGCGTCGAACCAGGCCCGGCGTTCAGGACCGTCGCGGTGACCCTGACCGTCTGGCCCTGCCTGACCTTGCCCTCGGCCGCCGCCAGGTTCGTGACCTGGAGATCGGGGCCAAGCACGGTGACCGGGACGGTCGCGCTGCCGGTGAGGCCCTCGGCGTCGGTCACCGTCAAGGTCGCCGTGTAGGTCCCCTTGGCAGCGTAGGCATGCGTGACCTTCGCCCCGGTGGCGGAAGATCCGTCACCGAAGCTCCACTCGTAGGTCAGCTCGTTCGCGGGCTGCCGGTCGTCGAACGTGCCGGCCGAGTCGAACGTCGCTACCTGGCCGGCTGCGGGCGTCTTCGGCGTGACCGAAGCGTTCGCCGTGGGCGCTGCGTTCTGGACACCCCCGGTGTAACTGAACGGCTCGCAACCGGTACCCGCCGTGATCGTCGCGCCCGCGGTGAGGTCGGACGGGAGCGCCTCGCCGTTGCCGGTGTTCCCGGCCATCGAGCTCACGGTGAGCGTGAGGCAGCCGTAGTCGAAGTGCCAGAGCCCGTCGGCGGACGTGTCGTCCCAGAAGTTGTCGATCCACCCCTGGTCGCGGAACGCATTGTCGCCGGCCGCGGCCGTGAAGGCTGCGTCCTCGCACCGCGGCGCCGTCAGTACGTCCGGAACAGGATGCTCCTCTGTGAGGTTGTCGCCGCAGTCATAGTCCGGCTGCGGGTTTGAGTCGAGGTAGTGCTGTCGCGGAGGCGTTCCGGCGCCGTTATTGCCGTAGCCGCGAACCTCGTCCGTGTATTCCACGAGGACGCCGGGCTCCCACGCGATGGCACCGCGGTCGGACTGCCCGCGGCTCGCGAAGTCGAAGCCGGAGCGGTCGCGGAGCTCGAGGTAATAGGCGTGGTCGAGCGCGGACGGCTCGTCGGCCTTGATCTTACTCCAGCCGTCGGTGCACTTCGATGCGACCCTCCGACCCTCGTCACCGCATCCACCCGGGAACAGGCGGAGGTCGTCGTCGCCCGAGAAGTCGCTCTTGTAGATCAGCTCGTCGCCGGCGCGGATCTCCAGGTCATCGACGAACCAGCCCGGCCTGTCGAGGCCCGGGTCGGTCGCGTAGGAGAACCGGAGCACGGCGCCCCGCTTACCCGCGTACTGCGACAGGTCGTACTCATCTGCGACGAACGGCGAACCACTGTCGACGCTGCCCGTCGCGCGGTCGGCGGCGACCTGCGCCGGCCCGGCGGCATAGGCGCCGCTCG
>JBKJWJ010000287.1:0-5093 GCA_046716905.1 Gaiellaceae bacterium | reverse complement strand
GAGAACCGCTCGAACGTGGTCGACGTCTACGTGCGCTACCTCCGCGAGAAGGTCGACCGCCCATTCGGCTGCAAGACCATCGAGACGGTCCGCGGCGCCGGCTACCGGTTGCGAGACGAATGAGCCGTCTGCCGATCCGGTTGCGTCTCACCCTCGCCTTCGCGGTCGCGATGACCGTCGTGCTGGCTGCGACCGGCACCTTCCTGCATCTCCGGCTCGCGTCCACGCTGAACGAAGGGATCGACGAAACGCTCACCGCAAGGCTCGTCGACGCCTCTGCGCTCGCCGAACGCGGCGGCACCGGACGAACGGTCACCGACGAGGGCTTCACCGAGATCAGCTCCTCGAAGGAGCCGCCTGCCCATACCGAAGTCGGAGACGTTCCAGGCGTCGACGGCCGGGTGCGAGTCGTCTGGAGGTTCGTCGACACGCCGCAGGGCAACCGCCTCGTGGTCGTCGGCAACTCCCTGGGAGACCGCGACGAGGCTCTGCGAGGCCTGCTCGTCCAGCTCCTCATCGTTGCCCCGCTCGCGCTTCTCCTCAGCTCGCTGCTCGGCTACTGGCTCGCGAGCTCCGCGCTTCGTCCGGTTGAGGAGATGCGCGCCGAGGCTGCGGCGATCTCCGGTGCGGAGCCAGGCCGGCGATTGCCGTCGGGCAAGGCCGGCGATGAGATCGCCCGCCTCGGCGAGACGCTGAACCACATGCTTGCACGCCTCGAGTCGGCGATCGAGCGCGAACGGAGCTTCGTCGCCGACGCGAGCCACGAGCTGCGGACGCCGCTCGCGCTCCTCAAGGCGGAGCTCGAGCTCGCGTTGAGGAAGCCCCGGACACACGAGGAGCAGGAGGCGGCGCTGCGCTCGGTTAAAGCGGAGACCGACCGGCTCGTCCGGCTCGCCGAGGATCTGCTCGTGCTCGCCCAGACCGACGATGGGCGCCTGCCGCTTCGCCGAGACGAGGTGCACGTCGACGAGCTACTCGCCGCCGTCGGCGAATCGTTCGCAATCCGGGCCGAGACCGAGGAAAGGTCGATCAACGTCGAGGCGTCGTCCGGTGGGCTCTTGAACGCCGACCGCGTTCGCCTCCAACAGGCGCTCGGAAATCTCGTCGACAACGCGCTCCGTCATGGCTCGGGTGCCGTGCACTTGAGCGCCGTCGACCAACCGGACAGCGTAGAGCTGCACGTCACCGACGAGGGGGACGGCTTCTCCGAGGACTTCCTCCCCCACGCCTTCGAGCGCTTCGGCCGGGCGGACGAGTCGAGGACTGGTGGCGGCGCCGGCCTCGGGCTCGCTCTCGTCGCAGCGATCGCGGAGGCGCATGGCGGCTCAGCTCGTGCGGCGAACCTCTCGCCACAAGGCGTCGATGTCTGGCTCTCGATCCCGAAGAATTAGCCCTCGGAAGGCGTGGCGGAATCGACCACACATAGCGGCAGCTGCCCTCGACAGGCATAGAAAAGCCCCGCTAGGCGGGGCTTTTCCGTAGCAGGCCTGTAAGCCGGATTCTGTCTTGGATGACCATCTCTCTAGGCCACCGGTCTCCCGGCGGCTCGAGCGGCGCACCCGGCTCCTCGGCGGGCAGCGTCAGCGGAGCCTGCTTCGCCTTGCACCGGACGGGGTTTGGCAAGCCGTCGTGTCACCACGACGCTGGTGGGCTCTTACCCCACCTTTTCACCCTTACCTTCAGCGTCTCCGGAGAGTTTTCGCTGCTGGCGGTTTCCTTTCTGTGCCACTTTCCGTCGGCTTTCGCCGCCTGGGTTTTCCCCAGCGTCCTGCCCTGCGGTGTCCGGACTTTCCTCGGACCGGCGAACCGGCCCGCGGTCACCCGGCCTGCAGATCCAATTGTAGCCCGCTTTCCTGGGCTTTCCCATCACTCAGGCGGAGCCCGCATTCCGGGCAGCAGACGGCCTGCTTCGCGAGCAGGACGAACTCGCCACAGACCAGGCACTCCAGGCTGACACCGCGCATCAGCGCGACGAGCTCCTGGTCGAGCGTGCGATTGAGCGGCGCGACCGTGCTCATTGGACCGTCCGGAAGACCCCCACGACCTTGCCGAGCACCTGCACGTAGGACGCGTAGATTGGCTCCAGCGCGTCGTTCTCCGGCTGAAGGCGGATCCGGCCGTCCTCGCGGAAGAAGCGCTTGACGGTCGCCTCGTCGGCAGACTCGTCCTCGCCTGCGAGCGCCACGACGATCTCTCCGTTGCGTGCGTCCTGACGGCGCTGTACCACGACGATGTCGCCGTCGAGGATCCCGGCGTTCACCATCGAGTCGCCCTTGACGCGGAGCAGGAAGTCGGCGCCGGCCGAGAGCGGCTCGGGGACACCGATCTCCTCCTCGACGTTCTCCTCGGCGAGCAGCGGGCCGCCGGCCGCGATCTGGCCGACGAGGGGCAGGCGGCGCATCTCGGCGTGCTCGGGCTCCTCCGCACGGCGCCGATCGGTGAGCTCGAGCGCCCGTGGCTTCGTCGGGTCCCGCCGGAGCATGCCCGCCCGTTCCAGCTGGGCCAGGTGAGCGTGGACGGTCGACGGCGAGCGGAGGCCAACGGCCTCACCGATCTCCCTGACCGTCGGCGGGTAGCCGTTCTGTTCGACGTACTCGTGCACGTAATCCAGGATTGCGCGCTGCCGGTCGGTCACCATCTGAGCCTCCTTGACGCGAACATGTGTTCGATCAAGGTAGCGAGAGGCCCGGACGGCGTCAAGGAAACGAGAAAACCCCGCTTGCGCGGGGCTCGACGTGCGAATGCGCTGGAGAGGACTTGAACCTCCACGGGCCGCAAAGCCCACAAGGCCCTCAACCTTGCGCGTCTACCAATTCCGCCACCAGCGCGCGCCGGGCAGTGTAGCCGCCCTCCTCGAGGCTATTCGAGGACGCGGAACAGCAAAACCGTGTTCACCGCAAAGATGAAGGCGACCCCGATCGTCACGCGCGTCAGGTTCTTCTCGACGATGTGCGTCCCACCCTGCGACGTCGGCACGAACCCCATTCCGCCGAGACCCGCCTCGCGCCCCGAATGCAGCAGCACGAGGATGATCAGCGCGATCGAGACGATGAAGTGGAGGAAGACGAGCCCGGCCTGTGTGAACTGGAAGAGCAGCACGGTGGCCGAGGATACCAGCGCCTCAGGGAGGGTCTGGCTCGGGCTACTGGCTCCCCAGCTTGCGAATCTCGCCGATCAGGTCGGTCGCGATCCTGTCCTTCGTTCCTTACGCGGCAGCGCCGGCCTTGCGAGCCCGATCGACATCTCTCGGCGTCGTCCCGCCGGTAAGGATGAGCACGCAGGCGCGTGGATCGTGCTCCCGGATCCTCCTGGTCGCGTCGATCCCGTCCATCACCGGCATGCTCACGTCCATCACGATCACGTCGGGGTCGAGCTGCGAGGCCAGGTTTACGGCGACGCGTCCGTCCCGCGCGGTCGCGATCACGTGGATACCCGACTCGACTGCGAGCATCGCTTGGATCATCTCGACGAAGAGCGGCTCGTCGTCGACGACGAGGACACCGATCTCCTGGGTGAGAGGTTCCGCAATTTCCATTGAGGTTCACTGCGATTTTGCCAAGTTAGAGTGAAAGATGTGACAGAAATGGAACCGCGTGAGCGAATTCACAAGCTTCTAATCACGGGGGACAACCGCCTCAAGCAGGGCGTCTCGCCGGAGAAGGTGCGTGGAAGCTACGAGGAAGCGCTCGAAATCGCTCGAGCGGCAGGTCTCGAGGAGGCGGTCAGGCCGCTCGTCGAGCGCCGGCTGGCCGATCTCGAGCGGCTTTCCGGAGGATCTCCTCCACCCGTTCCGCCTGCCGCCTGAGGTCGTGCTCGGCCGCCGCAGCGCGTGCAGCCTCGTTCGGGCAAGGGAGCGCCGCGGCGGCGCGTAGACCCCTGGCGATGTCGTCGACGTCGGTCGGATCGACCAGAACGCCGGCCCCGGCAGGAACGAACTCCGGAGGGCCTCCGATCCGGGTGGCCACGACCGACCGGCCCGCAGCCATCGCCTCCAGGAGCGCGAGACCGAACGGCTCGATGAGGCTCGGCTGACAGAGGACGTGCGAGCGCGCGAGCCGCGCCGGAATCTCGCTGTGCGGCAAACGCCCTTCGAGGGTGACCCCGGCAAGCCCCTCGAGCGCTCCGCGAAGCGGCCCGTCGCCGATGAACGTCAGTGTCCCCGACCCGACCTGCTCGAAGGCTCGCGCGAGCCGCAGGACGTTCTTCCGCTCGATCAGTGAGCCGACGCAGAGGTATGCCGTCGGACCCTCCGGCGCCGGCTCGACGGTGAAGCGCTCGAGGTCGACGCCGCAGTCCACGACCTCGACCTTCCCGCGGGCCTCCGGCACCTTCGTCTCGAGCTCGCGGCGCAGGTAGTCGGAGACCGCGATGACGGCCGCCGCGCGGCGCACGACCCACCGCGTCCCCGCCCGAACACCCGTGAAGGCACCGATGTTGCGGACATCCCGGCCATGCGCGGTGACGACGAGCGGCGCGCGGGAGGCCAGCGCCGCCAGGAGCCCGGTCGGGACGAGGAAGTGCGCGTAGACCACGTCCGGCTTGAAGGATCGGGCCACCCTCAGCGCGTCCCGCCCGAGCCGCAGATACCGGGCCTTGCCGCCCGCCCGCCGGTCGAGCACGGCGCGCTCGATCTCGTGTCCGCGCCCGGCGAGCTGTTCCTCCAGAGCCTGGACGAAGACGCCGAGGTCCGGGTCAGCCGGCCCGGGGTACATCTGAGAGACGAGCAGGATCCGCACGAGCGGGCTAGGCCCGCTGCGCGTCGTACATCCCGAACTCCTCGCGCAGGACCTCGCAGATCTCTCCGACCGTGCAGCGCACGCGGAGCGCCTCCCGCATCGGGAAGAGCAGATTGTCCGCTGTCCGTGACACGCGCCGAACCTCCTCCAGCGCCTTCCCGGCAGCCTCCGAGTCGCGCTCGGCGCGGACCCGCGCAGTCCGTTCGAGCTGGCGCTGCTCTGCGTCGGGATCCAATCGATGAAGCTCGATCGCCCTCTCTTCCTGCTCCTGGTACCGGTTGACCCCCACGATCACGCGCTCACCTGACTCGACCTCCCGCTGGTGCCGGAAGGCCGCCTCCTCGATCTCACGCTGGA
>JBKJWJ010000286.1:0-3854 GCA_046716905.1 Gaiellaceae bacterium | reverse complement strand
GCGTCGAGCTCGTCGACTGCCCAGATACCGACGAACGTCCATGTCGCGGAGCCGGCCAGAGACCCGGCGAAACCGACGACGAGCAGGGGCCTGAGCGCCCGCTCCAGGTCGTCTCCCCAGATCAGCCGAAACGCTCGCGCCAGCACGCTCGAACTCTAGATACAGCACCCGATATCAGTGCCGGCAGGCAAGCTGTGCCAATGCACGTTGGACGCCTGCTCGGAGCCTTTGCCGCTCTCTACGTGCTCGTCGTCAGGGGCAATCTGACCCTCGACCTCGGGCTCGGCCGGCGCCACCGGTCGCTCGGGCCGCTCACCTGGCGAATCGCGGCGCCTCGTGAGGTGGTGTTCGACGTGATCGCCGGCCCGTATCTCGGCCGCACTCCGCGTGCCCTCGGGGAGAAACTCTCTGTCTGGGAGCGCGGGACGGACATGGTTCTCGCCGCCCACTTCACGCACGTGGGAGCCGGTTTGACTGCGACGACACTCGAGACCGTGCGCTTCGAACGGCCCGATCGGATCGCTTTCCGGCTCGTCCGCGGCCCGGTCCCGCATCTCTCGGAAGCCTTCGTGCTCGTGGAGACCGACGGGACGACGGAGCTGACCTGGAGCGGCGAGCTCGGGACGGACTTCGGGGCCGTCGGAGCATGGTGGGGCGTCCGGGTGGCACGGGCGTGGGACGCTGCTGTGCGGGCGTCGCTCGAAACGGTGAAGACCGAGGCGGAACGACGAGCCACCTTTCGCGAATGAGCGCGACCCTCGCGCCGGGCGAAGTCGAAGTCGAAACGCCGGTCGGCGACGAGGAGCACGAGCACGACCGCCCTTGGGTCGTGATCGTTTGGAACGACCCGATCAACCTCATGTCCTACGTCACGCTCGTCTTCCAGAAGCTCTTCGGCTACTCGCTCGCCCACGCGACGCGGCTGATGCTCGAGGTGCATCACGACGGGAAGTCGGTCGTCTCGGCCGGGACGCGGGAGAAGGCAGAGCTCGACGTCGCACGCCTGCACGGATATGGCCTCTGGGCGACGATGCAGCGCGACTGACGTGGCGTTCGAGAGTCACATCCGGCGGGGTGTCGACGGCGCCGTCGTACTCGAGCTCGCCGCCGAGGAGCGAGCGCTCCTCAGCGAGCTCGCGGCCGACCTGCGCCTTCTTCTCCAGGAGGAGCCGACCGATCCCGCCCTGCGGCGGCTCTTCCCCCCGGCCCACGACGACGAGACGCTCGAGCGGGACTTCCGGGAGCTGACGCGCGACGGGCTCGTCTCCGGGCGCGAGCGATCTCTCGATCTGATCGTCGAGACCGCCGACCGGACGACCCTCTCGGCCGAGGAGGCCGACGGCTGGCTCCGGGCGCTCAACGACGCCCGGCTCGTCCTCGGCACGCGCCTCGACGTTCAGGAGGACTTCGACTGGGACGAGCTCGACGCGCGCACCCCGCGCGGGCAGCAGCTGGCCATCTACGCCTATCTCTCCTGGATCCAGGAGCAGCTGGTCGAAGCGCTCTAGGAGAGGGTTTGGCGGAATAGCGCTCGTTGCCGGGGTGCGATGGTCGTTTCCAGGCAAGGACGCAGGGAGCGTTCGTATCCTTGTGATACGGGCGCGACTGAGGACGCCGTCCTGGGCACGAGCAGCGCGGCCCGGCGGCACAGGCCGATATTCGTCAAACCCTCCTAGAGGAGGCTAGGCTGGCGCGGACTCGCGCTCGCGCTTCGAGCGCGAGGCGAGCGTCTGTCGCTTGCCCGCAGCGAGCTCGACCTTGCGCAGGCGAATGCTCTTGGGGGTCACCTCGACACATTCGTCCTGGCGGATGAACTCGAGCGCCTGCTCGAGCGAGAGCGGGCGCGGGGGAATCAGCCGCACGAGCTCGTCGGCGGTCGACGAGCGCATGTTCGTGAGCTTCTTCTCCTTGCCGGCGTTCACGTCGAGATCCTCGCCCCGGGCGTTCTCACCGACGACCATCCCCTCGTAGAGCTCGTCGCGCGGACCGATGAAGAGCGAGCCCCGCTCCTGGAGCGCGGCGATGGCGAAGGCGGTCGCCTGACCCCTCCGATCGGCGACGAGGCTCCCGGTCGGGCGGGTCCGCAGCTCGCCGTGCCAGGGCTCCCAGCGCTCGAAGACGTGGTGGAGGATTCCCGCGCCACGGGTCTCCGTGAGGAACTCCGTCCTGAACCCGATCAGCCCGCGGGCCGGGACGAGGTACTCCGTGCGCGCCCAGCCGGTGCCGTGGTTGACCATCTGCTGCATCCGGCCCTTGCGGAGCGCCAGCATCTGGGTGACGACGCCGACGAAGTCCTCAGGCACGTCGATCGCGACCCGCTCGACGGGCTCGTGGAGCTTGCCGTCGATCTCTCGGGTCAGCACCTCCGGCTTGCCGACGGTGAGCTCGAAGCCCTCGCGCCGCATGATCTCCACGAGAACCGCCAGCTGGAGCTCGCCACGGCCCTGCACCTCCCAGACCTCGGGGCGCGTGGTCGGCTGAACCCGGAGCGAGACGTTGCCGACGAGCTCCTGCTCGAGCCGCGCGAGCAAGGCGCTTGCGGTCAGCTTGTCGCCCTCGGTGCCCGAAAGCGGAGAGGTGTTGATCCCGAGAGTCATCGCGAGCGACGGCTCGTCGACGACGGTGACCGGCAGCGGGCGCGGATCCTCGGCGTCGGCGATCGTCTCTCCGATCGTCACCTCCGGAAGGCCCGCGAGCGCGACGATCTCCCCCGGTCCCGCCTCCTCTGCTGGAACGCGGTCGAGCGCCTCCGTGATGTAGAGCTCGGTGACGCGCGCGTTTTCTATCGTTCCGTCGGCCCGGCACCAGGCGACCTGCTCGCCCTTGCGGATCGTCCCGTGCAGGACGCGGAGAAGCGCGAGCCGACCGACGTACGGCGAGGCATCGAGGTTCGTCACGAGCGCCTGGAGCGGGTGATCCGGGTCGTAGGACGGAGCCGGAACGGTGTCGAGCAGTGTCTCGACGAGCGGTGCGAGGTCCTCGGCCAGGTCGTCCGGCGAGCGGCCCGCGCGCCCTTCACGCGCATTGCAGTAGACGATCGGGAAGTCGATCTGCGACTCGTTCGCGTCCAGGTCGAGGAAGAGCTCGTAGACCTCGTTCACGACGTCCGTCGAGCGGGCGTCGGGGCGATCGACCTTGTTCACGACGAGCACGACCGGCAGCTGCGACTCGAGCGCCTTGCGGAGGACGAAGCGGGTCTGCGGAAGCGGCCCTTCGCTTGCGTCGACGAGGAGCAGGACGCCGTCGACCATCGTGAGCCCGCGCTCGACCTCTCCGCCGAAGTCCGCGTGGCCGGGGGTGTCGATGATGTTGATCTTGGTGGGGCCGATCTGGACGGCCGTGTTCTTGGCAAGGATCGTGATGCCCTTCTCCCGCTCGAGGTCCATCGAGTCCATGACGCGCTCACCGACGTCCTGGTTCGCGCGAAACGAGCCGGACTGCCAGAGCAGGGCGTCGACGAGCGTCGTTTTCCCGTGGTCGACGTGCGCCACGATGGCGACGTTGCGAAGGTCGTCTCGCCTTGCGGTGTTCTGAGTGCGGGGCACGACCGCGCAGGGTAGCCCCGCTACCCTGCGCGAGTGGCAAACGAGAAGCCGGAGCCGATGACGCAGGCCCAGAAGACGCGCCTCGAGGCGGAGCTGGCCGAGCTGGAAGGCCCCCGGCGCGCAGAGGCCGTAGAGGCGATTGCCACGGCCCGAGGCTTCGGCGACCTGTCCGAGAACTTCGAGTACCACGCCGCGAAGAACGACCAGGGACTCCTCGAGCACCGCATCCGCCAGCTTCGCGACCGGCTCGATAGGTCGACCGTCATCGAGAAGCAGAAGAAGGGGAGCGACACTGTGGGGGTCGGCTCG
>JBKJWJ010000285.1:0-14701 GCA_046716905.1 Gaiellaceae bacterium | reverse complement strand
CATCACGAGCCCCGCGCTCAACGCGCTGAACACGCCGACGGGGAGGCCGAGCTCCTGGAGCCTCGGGGTCACGAACGTCAGCGCGAAGTAGCCGTAGACCACGGTCGGAACGCCCGCCAGGATCTCGAGCAGCGGCTTGAGGATCTTTCTCGTCCGAGGCTGGGCGTACTCACTGAGGTAGATCGCAGCCCCGAGCCCGAACGGCACGCAGACGAGGACAGCGCATCCCGTCACGAGCAGCGTGCCGGCGATGAGGGGCAAGACGCCGAACGACGGCGGCTCGAACAGGGGCGACCAGTCCGTTCCCGTCAGGAAGTCGACGATCGAGATCGTGCCGAAGAACTCGATCGCAGGCTGGAAGAGCGCGAGAACGATTCCGACCGTCGTCGCCACCGACACGAAGGCGCAGAGGGCGAGGACGACCTTGATGACGTCCTCGCCCCAGCGCCTGCGTGTGGCGCGGAGCCGGAGTGGCTGTGGTGTTGTTGCTGCTCGTGTCGCCACTCCGGCCCTGCGTTCCTCCTAGTAGCCGCTGCGGTTCTTGATCGCGGTGTTGTACTGCCTCTGAGCCTTGCGCAGCTGCGCTCGTGTCAGCGGCACGATCTTTGCAGTCCGCGAGATCGCCTTCTCGTTCACGATCATGTGGCGGATGAACCCGGCCACGACGTCCCGCTTGAAGGCCTTCTTCTTCGAGTAGACGAAGAGACCGCGCGAGAGCGGCCTATACGTCCGGGCCTGGACGGCTGCCACGCTCGGCGTGATGCAGCCGTTGCCGGAGTCGACCTGGAGGACCTTCAGGCGGCTCTTGTTCTCGAGGTAGTACGAGAGCCCGAAGTACCCCATCGCGCCGCGCTCGCCCGAGACGCCGCGAACCAGCACGTTGTCGTCCTCGGAGGCCGAGTAGTCGGAGCGGCTCTGGCGAGCCTTTCCGTTGATCTTCTCGGTGAAGAACTCGAACGTTCCCGAGTCGGTTCCCGGTCCGAACAGCTTCAGCGGGACGTTGGGGAATCCGGCCCTGACGTCGTTCCAGTTGTTCACCTTCGAGCCACGATCCCAGATCTTCTTCAGCTCGGCCGTCGTCAAACAGTTGACCCACGTGTTCTGACGGTTGACGACCAGCGAGATCCCGTCGTTCGCGACCAGGAACTGGATGTAGCCCACTCCTGCGGCATGGCACTTCGCCGCCTCGGAGAGGCGAATCGGCCGCGATGCGTTGGACAGATCTGTCTCGTTCTTGCAGAAACGCTCGAAACCGCCGCCCGTGCCGGAGACCCCGACGACGACGCGGGCAGCCGAGTACTTCCGCTCGTAACTTTCGGCGGCGGCCTGTGCGAATGGCGCGACCGTGCTCGAGCCGTCCGCCTGAACCGTCCCCCTGATTGCCTGCGCGCCGGCAACGGCAGCCGCGACCGACGCGAGCGCGACGATTGCGGTTCCGCCGCCGACAAATAGCAGCTTGCGAATCCTTCTCATCCTTGATCCCCTTTCAGAGTCCTTCCCGGTCGCCCTCGATTGTTCAGAGAGACGCCCCGAGCATGGGTTCCAGAGACGTGAAGGTCAGGTGGCGATCCGGTGAACAGACTCATTCCTCCACCCCCACGCCGCCGCTCTCCAGGGCCGTGCGGGCGCGTTCGAGCTGCGCCTCGGTCATCGGGACGAATTTGGCGCCCCTGGCAATGCGCACCTGACCGTCGAGGAGGAAGGTGAGGAAGGGCTCGACCGCCGGCTTCTCGGCGATGGAGTCCTCGTTCACATAGGTGAAGAGTGGGCGGGAGAGCGGCTTGTAGGAACCGTCCTGGACGGTCTCGGCGCTCGGCTCGACGCAGCCGTCGCCGCCGTCGACGGCCACACCTCGAACGAGATTCTCGTTCTCGAGGAGATACGAGAGGCCGAAGTAGCCGAGCGCCCCCTTCTCGCCGGAGACCCCCCGTACGGAGACGTTGTCGTCCTCACTCGGCGTGTAGTCGCTGCGGCTTGCACCCTCCTCGCCGACGATCGCGTCAGTGAAGTAATCGAAGGTGCCGGAGTCCGTCCCGGCGCCGAAGAGCGTCAGCTCTTCGTCGGGAAACTTCGGGTCGACGTCCTTCCAGCTCCTGACCTTCGACTTCGGCTCCCAGATCGTCTTCAGCTGGTCGACGGTCAGGCAGGTGGCCCAGGTGTTCCCCTTGTTGACGACGACGGAGATGCCGTCGTTCGCGACCTGGAGCGGAAAGTTCTCGACGCGGTTCTTGGCGCAGAGCTCCACCTCCTCGTCCTTGATCGGGCGGGAGGCGTTCGAAAGGTCGGTCTCGCCGCGGCAGAAGCGCTCGAAGCCGCCGCCGGTTCCCGAGGTTCCGACCGTGACCTTCACCTTCGGCTCCCGCTTCCGGAAGCGCTCGGCAGCCAGGCTCATCAACGGAGCGACGGTGCTCGAGCCGTCGGCTCGCACGCGGCCGGTGAGCTCTTCCTCCTCGAACCCGCCCAGCGGATCCTCTTCCGCGCCCGTCCCGGCAGCCAGAGGCTCGTCGGACGGACGCTCTCGTCCGCAGCCGACGACGACGAGCAGGAGGAGACAGGCGACAACGAACGTACGCACCGGGGCGGATTGTCGGCGGGACGCCGGTCGGCATGTGGTGAACGTCAGGTAACGAAGTGGTGAACGGGCCTAGCCCGCAGGAAAGCGGCACGTAATGGTCAGGCCGTGGCCCGGGGCACCTTCCGCCTCCACCGCGCCGCCGCCCGCGGCGACGATGTGCTTGACGACGGCCAGGCCGAGGCCGGTTCCGCGGGAGCCCCGAACGCGGTCGGCTCTGAAGAAGCGCTCGAACAGGCGCGGCAGATCCTTCTCCGAGACCCCCGCACCGTCGTCCGAGACCTTCAGCTCGCCGGGAGCGACGGAGACCGTGAGCGTCGCACCAGGGCCTGCATAGCGGAGCGCATTCTGGGTGAGGTTCTCGATCACGACGCGGAGCATCCGGGGGCGCAGCGGCAGCTCGGCGCTCGAGTCGCCCGCCGCACGGAGCTCGATCCCGGCTCGGTCGGCCTGCTCGCGCAGCTTGTCGAGCTGGTTCTTCACGAGCGGGAGAGCACGGATCGACCCGAGCGCGACCACCGCGCGCCCGGTCTCCAGCTCGCTGAGGAACAGGACGTCGTCAATCAGCTCGCCCATGTACTCGACCTCCGCCCGCGCCTGCTCGACGAGCGCCGCAGGCTCCTCGCCAGGGAGCAGGGCGGTCTCGAGCAGCGCCATCAGCCGCGCCAGTGGAGTCCTCAGCTCGTGCGAGACGGCCGCGGTGAAGCCGGCACGCAGCTCCTCGTACGCGGCAAGCTCCCCGGGCGGGCTGAGGTAGAGGATCGATTCGTTGCGGCCGCCCACCTCGTACGGGAAGCGGACGGGCTCGCGCCGGCCTTCCCCGCCAAGCAGCACATCCGGCACCGGCTGGCCTTCGATGACCCCGCCCAGCCCCTCCCGGGCCGCCCGGCTCGCGGCAATGACACGGTCGTCGGCGTCGAGCACGAGCAACATCTCGCGACTTTCCTCGACAAGAGCGCGCGCCCGTCCGGCGCGGAGACGAAGCTCCTCGATATCCTCGCCCCGGTCCTCGCGGGCTTTCGCGAAGGGCCACCTCATCTCCGCTTACGAGTATGGCGAAGGTTCTAATCGTCGAAGACGACCCCGTCATTGCCGAAGGCATGGCGCGCCACCTGGCAGCCGCAGGGTTCGACCCGATCCGAGTCGAGAACGGGACGGCCGGGCTCGCACGACTTCGGTTCGAGCGTCCTGACGTCTGTGTCGTAGACCTCATGCTTCCCGGCACCGACGGCTGGAAGCTGATCGAGAGCGCACGCAGCGAGGGAATCGGAACGCCGATCGTCGTCGTCTCTGCGCGAGGGACCGAGCACGACCGCATCCACGCGCTCGAGATCGGTGCGGACGACTACCTCGTCAAGCCGTTCTCGATGAAGGAGCTCGTCGCCCGGGTGCGTGCGAACGCCCGCCGCGGGACGCGCGCCGAACAGGAGCAGCGAGGCGACCCGATCGAGCTCGAGGAGCTTCGGATCGACCCGGACGAGGTGCAGGCGTATGTCCACGGCGAGAGCGCGGGCTTGACGCCGACGGAGTTCCGGCTGCTCTATGCGCTTGCGCTCGAGCAAGGCCGGGTCGTCACGCGGGACGAGCTGCTCCAGCGGATTTGGGGCAGACGCGAGACGCACCGCGACCGCACGGTCGACGTCTTCGTCCGCAAGCTGCGCGAGAAGATCGACCGTCGGGCCCGCGACCACACGTTCATCCAGACCCGGTACGGCGTGGGGTACAAGCTCGAAGCGGAGCCCAAATGACGCGCGTGCTCTTTGTGTGCGTCCAGAACGCCGGACGCTCACAGATGGCCGACGCGCTCTTCGGACTGAGGGCAGGCGGGCGGCACGCGAGCAGATCGGCCGGGAGCGAAGCCGCCGAGCGCGTCCATCCCGAGGTCGTGGAGGCCATGCGCGAGCTCGACGTCGATCTCGCCGGCCGAAAGCCGCGGAGCCTCGACCGTCACGACGTGGAGTGGGCCGAAGTCGTGGTGACGATGGGCTGCGGCGACGCTTGCCCGGTGATCCCGGGCAAACGCTATGTCGACTGGGAGCTCGAAGACCCCGCGGGGCGGACTCTGGGCGAGATCCGCGCCACCCGAGACGACATCGAGCGCCGCGTCTCCCGGCTCCTCGACGAGCTCGGCTAGAGCACCGGCTTCACCGGACCGTTACCACCCCTTCACCGTGGTTCAACCCCCGGACTGTCCTCGCCGGGCCAAGATCGGAAGAGATGGCGAAGATCCTGATCGTCGAGGACGACGAGGTGATCGCCAAGGGCATGGCGAGTCATCTTGCGGCAGCCGGTTACGAGCCGAGCTGGGTCTCGAACGGCGTCGCCGGCCTCGCCCGCCTCAGATACGAGCACCCCGACGTTTGCGTCGTCGACCTGATGCTGCCGGCGCTCGACGGCTGGAAGCTGATCGAATTCGCGCGGGCCGCAGGGATCGGCACGCCGATCGTGGTCGTGAGCGCACGTGGCTCCGAGGACGACCGCGTCCAGACACTCGAGCTCGGCGCCGACGACTACCTCGTCAAGCCCTTCTCGATGCGGGAGCTCGTCGCACGTGTCGGCGCCGCCGCGCGGCGCGGCGTGCGCCCCCAGTCGGCGGAGCGAACCGAGGCGATCCGCCTCGAGGAGCTGCTGATCGACCCGGAGAGCGTGCAGGCCTACGTCGATGATCGAAGCGCCGGTCTGACGCCGACCGAGTTCCGCCTCTTGTACGCGCTCGCGCAGGAGAGCCCGCGCGTCGTCCCGCGCGACGAGCTGCTCCAGCGGATCTGGGGCCGCCGCCTGACGAGGCGGGACCGTACAGTTGACGTCTTCGTGCGAAAGCTCCGGGAGAAGATCGACGCTCAATCTTCGCGTCACGCCTTCGTCCACACGCGCTACGGCGTCGGCTACAAGCTCGAGCCGCAGCTCAAATAATGCATTCGACGGAGGTTGCGGCGAGGAGCGGCGAGCGGCTCCTCAATCGAGAGCTCTCGTGGCTCGACTTCAACGCACGCGTGCTCGAGCTTGCGGAGGATCAGTCGATCCCGCTGCTCGAGCGGGTGAAGTTCTGCTCGATCTTCTCCTCGAATCTCGACGAGTTCTTCATGGTTCGAGTCGCCGGGCTCCTGGGCCAGATCGCAGCCGGCCTCGGCGTGCGGTCGGCGGACGGCAGGACACCGAAGGAAGCGCTCGCAGAGATTCGCCGCTCGGTGGCGGAGCTCGCTGCCCGCCAGTCGAAGCTCTGGCGGCGTGACCTGAAGCCGGCACTCGCCGAGACCGATGTCATCGTCGGCCGAGTTGACGATCTCCGCGGCAAGGAAGTGGAGGAGCTTGCCCACCGCTTCGAACGGCAGGTCTTTCCCGTTCTGACGCCGCTCGCAGTCGGCCCCGGGCAGCCCTTCCCCTACATCTCCGGCCTCTCGCTCAGCCTGGCCGTCTTCGTGCGCGACCCGGAGAGCGGCGAGGAACGTTTCGCACGCGTGAAGGTTCCGGAGGTGCTCCCCCGGTTCCTCGAAGTCGGGGACCGCGGAGTCTTCCTCCCGCTCGAGCACGTGATCGCGCACTTCCTCGACATGCTGTTTCCGAAGATGGAGATCATCGAGTGCGCGGCGTTCCGGGTCACCCGCGACGCCGACTTCTCGGTCTCCGACGAGGCGGACGACCTGCTCGAGGCGGTCGAGCTCCAGCTCCGACGACGGAGGTTCGGTGACGCCGTTCGCGTCGAAGTCGCCGACTCGATGTCCGAGTCGATGCGCGAGCGTCTGCTGTCCGGTCTCGGAGCCGACCGAGAGGAGCTACACCCGATCTCTGGGCTCCTCGACCTGGCGGATCTCACGCAGCTCGTGCGGCTCGACCGCCCTGATCTCAAAGACGATCCGTGGGTACCCGTCACTCAACCACGCGTCGCCGATCTCGACTCGGGAGGCGACTTCTTCGACGAGATCCGGCGCTCCGACATCCTCGTGCACCATCCCTACGAGTCCTTCTCCACGAGCTTCGAGGCCTTCGTGCGAGGAGCGGCCACCGATTCGCAGGTCGTCGGCCTCAAGACCGCCGTCTACCGGACGAGCGACGAGACCCCGCTTGTCCCTGCCCTGATCGAGGCGGCCGAGGATGGCAAGCAAAGCGTCTGCATCGTCGAGCTCAAAGCGCGGTTCGACGAGCATCGGAACATCGAGTGGTCTCGCGCGCTCGAGCGGTCGGGGGTTCATGTCGTCTACGGGTTCCCACATCTCAAGATCCATGCGAAGGCCACGCTCGTCGTCCGGCGCGAAGGTGACTTGCTCCGCCGCTACGTCCACGTCGGCACCGGCAACTACCACGCATTGAACGCACGGAGCTACGAGGACTTCGGCCTGTTCACGGCCGATGCCGAGATCGCCGCCGACATCGCCGACCTCTTCAACTACATCACCGGCTTCGGGCGTCCGCAGCGTTTCCGCAAGCTGCTCGTCGCTCCGTGGACGCTGCGTTCTCGTCTGATCGACGAGATTCGCGCTGTCTCGAAGGCGGCCGCCGCCGGGAAGAAGGCGCGTATCCGCATCAAGACGAATGCGCTGACCGACGAGCCGATCATCGAGGAGCTCTACGACGCCTCCCAGGCCGGGGCGGAGATCGACATCGTCGTACGGAACATCTGCGCCCTGCGTCCCGGTGTTCCCGGCCTGAGCGAGAACATCCGCGTGCGGAGTGTCCTCGGACGCTTCCTCGAGCACAGCCGCCTCCTCATCTTCGAGACGGGGAAATCGGCGACTCACCTGCTCGGCAGCGCCGACCTCATGCCCCGGAACCTCGACCACCGCGTCGAGGTGCTCGCCCCGGTGCAGGACGGGCGCGCACAACAGCGCCTCGCAGCTGCCTTCGACGCGCTGCTCGCCGACAACTCGCAGGCGTGGACGCTGGCGGGCGACGGAAGCTGGCAGCGGCTCCATCCCGAGAAGAATGAGCGCCCGCGCCCCGCGCACGACGTGCTCATGCGCAGCGCGCGGGCACGCCAACGACGGCCTTCAGCCCGTCGATCGCGATGACCTCCGAGCGGGCTTTCAGAATGGTGCCGCATGCACGCTGCCGTACTTGACGTCGGCTCGAACACGCTCCGGCTGCTGGTCGCGGCCCAGTCGAGTCGTGGCCTAGAGCCGATCCACGTCGAGGGCGTCCATCTCGGCCTTGCAAGCGACATCGAGCGCGACGGCCGGGTCTCCGAGCCCAAGCTCGCCGAGGCACAGGCGCTTGCGTCCCGCTACGCCAAGGTTGCGCGGGATCACCGGGTCGCGAGACTCGAGGTCGTCGTCACGGCACCCGGGCGGCAGAGTGCGAACGCCGATGAGCTCGTGGAGGCTCTCGCCACCGGCTCCGGTGCGCCGGTCCGTGTGCTGTCGGCCGAGGAGGAGGGCAGCCTCGCCTACGCGGGCGCGGTCGGGGCGCTGGCCTCGCCGCCGGACAGCGTGGCGATTTGCGACGTCGGCGGCGGCTCGACGCAGCTTCTCGCCGGGACGCCTGCCGGGCCTGCCTGGATGCGGCCCATCGACCTCGGATCGCTCCGGCTCACCGCCCGAACGCTGCGTTCCGACCCTCCGACGCCGCTGGAGCTCGCCGATGCCCGCGCAGAGGTCGAAGCCGCGTTCGACTCGGTGACGCCCCCGCTCGTCGCCACCGTGCTCGCTATGGGAGGAAGCGCGCGCGCTCTCCGGAAGCTCGCCGGACGAAAGCTCGGCGAGGAGGAGCTCGCATGGATCCTCGAGCTCGCCGTCTCCGTGCCGTCGGAAGAGCTCGCGGCAGAGCACGGAATCCAGCCTGCCCGGGCCAGGACGATCGCGGCCGGGACACTCATCCTCTCGGAGGCGCAACGCCGCTTCGGCGTCCCGCTCCGCGTCGTGCGCGAAGGCGTTCGCGAGGGAGCGATCCTCGCAGTCCTCTCGCGTGCCGAGGTAGCCGCCTAGATCTTCAGAGGCTCGGCGGCGCTGAGTTCCAGGCCCACGACCCACGCGGCGCCCTTCTTCGTCTTCCCGAACAGCAATTCGATCTCCTCGCCGTGGCCACACGTGACCGCCGCCGAACCGGAAAGGCTCTCGAGCAGGGCCTTCGCCCGGGTCGAGCCGGCGCCGTCGGCAAGATCCTCGCTGCGCTCGATCTCGAGGCCTCGTGCTCGCGCCAGTGGCTCCACTGTCTCAAGGCAGCGCTTGAACGGACTCGAGACGATGCGATCGACGCGGTACGGCTCGAGAACCTCGACGAGCTTCTCCGCCTGGAGCTTCCCCTTCTCGTCGAGCGGCCGCTCCCGGTCGTCGCCCTTCCACTCCTTCCGGTCGCCGGCCGACGCATGGCGTACGACGACCTGCGGCACCGGACCGAGAGAGTCGATGACGGCCGCGTCGTGGTTGTAGCTAAGCAGCGTCAGCGCCGCCTGAGGCGACATCCAGCGGACCTCGTCGACCTCGTTCGACGGCCTGAAGGAGCCGTCGAGGGGCGTCATCTCCCAGTAGCGCACGACTTTCGGGCCGAGCAGCGAGCGGTACTGCGTGGTCGCCAACTCGCGGCCGAGAACGCACCGCACCCCGGTCTCTTCCTCCACCTCGCGGAGAGCGCAGTCCTCGTCGCTCTCGCTGCGCTTCGCTTTCCCCTTCGGGAAGGTCCAATCGCCGTATTTGGGCCGGTGGACGAGCAGGACGTCGCCGTGCCGCCGGACGAGGCCGCCTGCGGCCCGGATCGGCTCGCTCAACCGAGGGCCTTGTCGCC
Source organism: Gaiellaceae bacterium (assembly GCA_046716905.1). Classification (GTDB taxonomy): domain Bacteria; phylum Actinomycetota; class Thermoleophilia; order Gaiellales; family Gaiellaceae; genus JACDAN01. The sequence continues at coordinate 5,415 of JBKJWJ010000285.1, read as the reverse complement.
CGCCTTCTCGAGCTGCCTCCAGGCCCCAGGCCACGCAGCGCGGGAGGCCGCCCGTCGGGCAGCCTGCCGCTCGACGAGCCGACCGGCGGCGAACGAGGTGCGCCCGGCGCCTCGTACCTGCTCGAGCAAGTCTCTCACCCGCTCCTCCGCCACGACCGCGTCCTGGTGCTCGCCGAGAACGTCCTGGAGCTCCTTCGCCCGATCGACGAAACGACCGCCGGATCCGGCGGCCTCGGCGGCGTATCGTGCGCGCTTGACGCGGATGCGAGCCTCGTGGAGGTCGTCGTCGGCCGGGCTCTTGCCGAGCGCGGTCATGGCCTTTCGAACCCTGGCGTACTCGCGTCCGGCAGCGTTGTGCAGAGTCGCGCCCTCCTGCAGCGCGGGCGGCCGCTCGAGATCCTTCAGCAGCGCCCGGTACCGCGCCGAGTCGAGCGCCAGCACGAGCTCGCGCCGGGCAAGCTCACGCTCGCTGTCGAGCAGCTCGAGAACGGCTCCGAAAGGCGCGCCGTCAAGAGTCCGCAGCTCGTCCATGAGGTACTCGATCAAGACGTCGCGGTCACGAACCTCGCCGAGAAGCGATGCGAGCCACCTGAGCTCCGAACGAAGGCGCCCGGACCTCTCGGAGTCCGCGATCCACTCGCGGTTCGATCGAAGGAGCGACCGGATTCGGCGGGTCGCGACCCGAAACTTGTGCAGCTCCTCCGGGTCAGCACCGAGCCGGACACCCCCCTCTCGCGCCCTCATGTCCGCCAATTGCTCCCGGAGAACTGCCTGGAGCTCGTCGTCCGGGAGCTCCGCAGGCTCCAATCCGGCCAGCGGCTGGAGGGCAAGTGAGCGTTCGCCGTCCACGGTCTCATGGTAGTGATCCCCTTCTTGCGGAGCCGTTTCGGCATCTTCGGTATCGCCGCTGCGGCGATCTCACTGGCGCTCATCCTCGCGCTGCTCGGCGTGGGCGAGGAGGAAGGCGCGCTGTCGAACTGGCAGGCATTCGTGCTCGGCCTCGTCCAGGGGGCGACCGAGCTTCTCCCGATCAGCTCATCCGGCCACCTGATCCTCGTGCCCTGGGCAGCCGACTGGCGCTACCTCCAGGAGGACGACGCGTTCAACCAGACCTTCGACGTCGCCCTCCACGTCGGAACGCTCGCCGCGGTCATCGGGTACTTCTGGCGCGACGTCGTGCGCCTGTTCGCCGCCTGGCTCCGGTCGATCGCCCATCGGTCGATGACGACGACCGACGAGCGGCTCGCCTGGGTGCTCGTCGTCGCCACCATCCCGGCCGCGGTCGTAGGAGCCGTAGGCGAGGAGTTCATCACCGACAAGCTCGGCGAGCCGTGGCAGATCGCGATCCTGCTCGCCGTCTTCGGAGTGGTGCTGCTGGTGGCGGACCGGCGTCCGGCGACGCGCGAGCTCGACTCCGTCGGGATCAAGGCCGGCGTCGCGATCGGCCTGGCTCAGAGCCTGGCGCTCGCCCCCGGAGTCTCCCGCTCGGGGATCACGATCTCCGCTGGGAGGTTCCTCGGTCTCGGCCGCGACGCCGCAGCGCGCCTGTCATTCCTGCTCCTGATCCCGACGACGTTCGGCGCCGTGCTCTGGAAGGGCATCACTGACGTCCTCTTCGGCGACCTTCCCGCAGGTTGGCAGGGCCCATTCCTCGTAGGCACCCTGGCGGCGCTCGCGAGCGGCCTCCTCGCGATCGTCGGGCTCCTCGGCTTCGTCCGCCGGCACACGTACGCGCCCTTTGTCGTGTACCGGGTGATCGTCGCCTTCGTCGTCCTGGGTTTGATCGCCGCCGGAGTGCGGGACGCAAACTTCTGATGACCGAGTTCGGTCTCGCACTCTCATCCGAGGAGCATTCTCCCAACGACCTCGTCCGCCTGGCGCAGCAGGCCGAGGAGACCGGATTCGAGTTCGCGATGATCTCCGACCACTACCACCCGTGGGTCGACGCGCAGGGGCACAGCCCGTTCGTCTGGAGCGTGATCGGAGGGATCGCGCAGGCCACCGAGCGGATCCGGCTCGGGACGGGAGTGACCTGCCCGACGATCCGGATCCACCCGGCGATCATTGCCCAGGCCGCAGCGACCTCCGCCGTGATGATGGAGGGTCGGTTCTTCCTCGGCCTCGGAACCGGTGAGAACCTGAACGAGCACGTCGTCGGCGAGGGTTGGCCCGCGCCCGACGAGCGCCTCGCGATGCTCGAGGAGGCGATCGAGGTGCTCCGGCTCCTCTGGAAAGGGGGTTACCAGACCCACCGCGGCGACTTCTTCGACGTCGAGCAGGCGCGGCTCTACACGCTGCCCGACGAACCGCTCGACATCGCCGTGGCGGCGGCGAAGCCACTTGCTGCCGAGCTGGCCGGCCGTGCTGCGGACGCGTTCATCAATGTCGCACCGGATCCGGAGCCGATCGAGAAGTTCGAGGCGGCGGGCGGCGAAGGGAAACCGAAGTACGGACAGGTCACCGGCTGCTGGGCGGCGTCGGAGGACGAGGGCGCGAAGACGGCCTGTGAGAAGTGGCCGAATGCCGCGGTCGGCGGCGACCTCGGCTACGAGCTCCCGCTCCCGCTCCACTTCGAGCAGGCGACGACGGACGTCACCCCCGACGACCTGAAGGAGGCGCTTCCCTGCGGCCCGGACCCGGATCGCTGGCTCGAGGATCTCCGGGAGTACGAAAGAGCCGGCTACACGCACATCTACTTCCACCAGATCGGCCGCGACCAGGACGGTTTCCTCAAGTTCTGGAGCGAGGAGCTCGAGCCGAAGCTCTAAGATCGCCTAGGCAATGCCTAGGCAGTTCGCGATCGGTGAGGCGGCGCGCGTTCTCGGTGTCTCGATCGACACGCTTCGTCGCTGGGACAAGGACGGGCGTCTGAAAACCCGGCGCGATGCATCGAACCGGCGAGTTGTCCCTGCCTCGGAGATCGAACGGCTTCGCGGCCACGATTCGAGCGAGCTCTCAGCCCGCAATCGCTTCACAGGCGTCGTGCGCGAGGTGAAGCTCGAAGGGCTCCTGGCGCAGGTCGAGATCGAGGCAGGCCCCTTCCGCGTCGTCGCTGTGATCACACGAGAGGCAGCCGAAGAGCTCGGGCTGGCGCCCGGCATGACGGCAACGGCGCTCGTCAAGGCGACGTCCGTCATGGTCGAGCGTTGAGGCTCGCCGCGGCGGCAGCGACCGTCCTCGTCCTCACGGGATGCGCGGGAGGCAACGACACCGAGCCGTTGACGGTGTATGCCGCGTCTTCGCTGACGGAGGTCTTCCAGGAGCTCGATCCGGATGCCCGCTACAACTTCGCCGGCTCCGACGAGCTCGCAACGCAGATCCGCGAGGGCGGCAAGGCGGATGTCTACGCCGCGGCCAGTCCAAAGTATCCGGACGAGCTCCGCGCCGAGGATCTGCTCGACGAGCCAACGGTCTTCGCGACGAACCGGCTCGTCGTCATCGTGCCGAGGGCGAATCCATACGACATAGAGACCGTCGGAAACCTCGTGTCGCCGGGTCTGAAGGTGGTGATCGCCGGCGAAGGTGTGCCCGTCGGTGACTACACGCGAACGGTCCTCGCGAAGCTTCGACTGACGGCGGTGCTCGACAACGTCGTGAGCGAGGAGGAGAACGTCAAAGGTGTCGTTGCGAAAGTCAGCCTGGGAGAAGCAGACGCGGGATTGGTCTACGCCACCGACGCGAAGGCGGCTGCAAACGACGTACTTGCGATCGAGCTCCCCCAACGGGTGGAACAGGAGATCCGCTACCCCATCGCGATCGTCTCCGCCAGCGACCAGAAGACCGAAGCCGAAGCATTCGTCGACCGGGTCCTCGGGCCTGAGGGAAAACGCGCCCTCGAACAAGCCGGGTTCGGGTACCCGTGAGACGGCCTTTCGAGATCGTCATGGCTGTGGCGGCCGGCCTTGCGGTGGCGTTCCTGACCCTTCCGCTCTTGGCGCTCTTCATCCGCGTCCCGCCTGGGACGCTCGTCGCCCAGCTCGGCGATCCCGCGGTCAGGGAGGCGATCCTCGTCAGCGTCAAGACCACGCTGATCGCCCATGCGGTCGTCCTCCTCGTCGGGACGCCGGCCGCCTATCTGTTGGGGACACGAGCCTTTCCCGGCCGTGCCGCGGTTCTCACGGCGCTCGAACTGCCCCTCGTACTCCCGCCGGCAGTCGCGGGGCTCGCGCTGCTTGCGGCCTTCGGTCGGCGCGGGCTCCTCGGAGACGAACTTGCCGCGTTCGGGCTCAGCATCCCGTTCACCCAACTCGCGGTCGTCCTGGCGGTCGTGTTCGTCTCGATTCCGTTCTATCTCCGCTGGGGAGTGGCGGCGTTCGCGGCCGTCGACCCACACCTCCTCGACGCCTCACGGACGCTGGGCGCCGGTCCGGGACGAACGTTCAGGCGCGTCGCCCTTCCACTCGCCGCCGGAGGCCTCGGCGCCGCCTCGTCTCTTGCCTGGGCCCGGGGCCTCGGCGAGTTCGGCGCCACGATCATGTTCGCAGGCAGTTTCCCCGGAGAGACCCGCACGCTCCCACTCGCGGTCTACGCCGAGTTCGACCGCGACTTCGAGGTCGCCCTCGCGATCGGCGCGCTCCTCGTCGTTGCAAGCCTTGCCGTCCTCGCCACCATCCGACTGCTCACTTGGACTCGCTCTCCGTCGACATCACCGTTCCCCTTCGTTCGTTCTCCCTCCGCGTAAAGCTCGAGGTCGGCCGGGAAACCCTGGCCGTCGTGGGGCCGTCCGGCGCGGGGAAGACGACGCTGCTGCGCGCGATCGCGGGCCTCGCACGGCCGTCCGAGGGGAGCATCCGGCTCGGCGCGGAGACCTGGTTCGACCAACGGACGAACCTCCAGCCCGAGCAGCGCTCGGTCGGCCTCGTCTTTCAGGACTACGCGCTCTTCCCTCACCTGACCGTGGCGCAGAACGTCGGGTACGGAGGATCGAACGGCGCGGGCGAACTCCTCCACTCCTTCGGAATCGCTCACCTCGCCGATGTCCGGCCCGCGAGGCTCTCCGGCGGCGAGCGTCAGCGAGTTGCGGTCGCGCGCGCCGTCGCCCGAGAGCCGAGAGTGCTCCTGCTCGACGAGCCGCTGGCGGCCCTCGACTCGAACACGCGGAACCGGGTGCGTACAGAGCTCACCGAGCTGCTCTCCGAAATCCGGCTGCCGACCCTCCTCGTGACCCACGACGAGGAGGACGCGCAGGTACTGGCGGATCGCAGGATCGCGCTGCACGAAGGAGCCCTCCTCTAGAGTCGCCCGCGAATGGACGACCGGACGCCTGCCTGGGGGATCGAGCCCGTCCCGGAGCGGCTCCGGACTCTCGGTTTCCTCGACCAGACCGTTCTCTGGGGAAACCTCGGCGTCTCGCTGCTCGTGCTGGTGATCGGGGCGCTGCTCGTCCCGGCGCTCTCGCTTCGGGACGCGCTCCTC
>JBKJWJ010000284.1:0-9569 GCA_046716905.1 Gaiellaceae bacterium | reverse complement strand
ACCACGGGCGGTCGGGAATCATCGTCGAGAACTACCGTGAGATGCCCGCCGCGCTCGAGGCTGCAGAGGCGCTCGATCCGCTCGAATGCCGGAGGTTCGTCGAAGAGCGTTTCTCGCCCGAGCGAATGGTCGACGACTACGTGCGGGCCTTTCGCGAGGCGATCACGGGTATCGCCGCCGATCAGCCTGTCTCGGCCAGCTTGTCCCAGTAGCGCCGCAGACCGGCGTAGGCCTGCCAGAGCGGGATTGCACGTTCATACGAGGCTGGATCGCTGCTCTCGGCCGAGCGCTCGGCTTCGCGGCGGCAGATCCAGTCCTCCTCCGGTATCTCGTCGGCGGCCCAGTCCTGCAGGCGGCGGCGGAGCTGCTCCAGGTGCGGCACCGGCTTGTCGACGACGCCGAAGTGGATGAGGGCAAGGCGTTCCGGCCTGCGGCGTTCGATCTCGTCGATCGTGCGCAGCCAGGCCTCGAGGTCGAACTCGGGCGGCGGGGTGGGCGGGAAGACGTGTGCCTCCGGTTGGATGCGCACGCCGGCCGAGTCGCCCGCGTAGAGCGTCCCGTCGGAGGCGAAGTAGCAGACGTGGTGGTTCGCATGACCGGGACTCGGAAAGACCTCGAGCCCGAGCGCCGTGTCTCCAACGATTCGCAGGTTCTCTTCAGGAACCGGCGCCAGCTCCCCCCAGAGGCTGTCGAAGGCATCGCCGTAGAGCCGCCGCGCGCTGCGTTCGAGCCGTGATGGATCGACGAGATGCGGCGCCCCGATCTCTGAGACGTGCACCTGGAGGCCTGGATGCTTCGAAACGAGGACGCCGGTCGCCCCCGCATGGTCGAGGTGAATGTGGCTCAGCAAGAGGTGACTGATGTCCGAAAGGGCCAAGCCGTGGCCGCCGAGCGCAGTCTCGAGCGCTGGAACACACGAAGCGGGGCCGCAATCGTGGAGCGCTAGCCCGTCCGGGGTCTCGACCAGGTAGCAGCCGATGACGCGCTCGGCGCCCTGGTGGCGGAGGTCGATAAGCCCTGACAGCGCTAGGCGCCGGCGGCGGCCGGAGAGCGCACGAGTGCCTGCTCGAGATCCTCGATCAGGTCACCGACCGACTCGATCCCGACCGATAGTCGGACAAGATTTCTCGGCGCTGCGAACGGCGCATCGGCCGTCGAGGCGTGGGTCATCCGCGCCGGGTGCTCGATCAGGCTCTCGACGCCGCCCAGGCTCTCGGCGAGCTGGAAGACGTTCGTCCGGGCGACGAGCTCGACTGCTTCCTCCTCGGACTCGACGAGGAAGGAGATCATCCCTCCGAAGTCTTTCATCTGGCGGGCTGCGATCTCGTGACCGGGATGGCCCGGCAGCCCCGGGTAGAGAACCGTCTCTACCGCCTCGTGGGTCGACAGGTAATCCGCGATCTGACGGGCGTTCTCCGAATGCTTCTGCATCCGGATCGCGAGCGTCTTGATCCCGCGCAGGACGAGCCAGCAGTCGAACGGGCCGGGGATGGCACCCAGCGATTTCTGCAGGAAGTACAGGCGCTCGGCCACGGTCGGGTCGCTGGTGGCCACGAAGCCGCCGACCGTGTCGGAGTGGCCCCCGAGGTACTTCGTCATCGAGTGGACGACGATGTCGGCGCCCAGGTCGAGCGGCTGTTGGAGATAGGGCGTCGCGAAGGTGTTGTCGACGACGACCATCGCGCCGACCTCGTGAGCAGCCTTGGCGGCGGCCGCGATGTCGACGATGTTCAGGAGCGGATTCGTGGGCGTCTCGAGCCAGACGATCCGCGTCTGCTCGTCGATGTGGTCGGCGAGCGACTCGTTGATCGTGTCAACGCCGAGGAACTCGAAGGAGTAGCCCTTCGGCTCGTAGACCTGCGTGAACATCCGGTAGACGCCGCCGTAGACGTCGTTGACGCAGACGACCTTCTCGTTCGGATGGACGAGGTGCATGAGCGTCGTAGTCGCGCCGATCCCCGAGCTGAACGCCACGCCGAACTCGGCGTTCTCGAGCGAGGCCAGGCAGAGCTGCAGCGCCGTGCGGGTCGGGTTCGCGACCCGCGCGTAGTCGTAGCCCTTATGGACGCCGACCGCCTCCTGAACGTACGTGGAGGTCTGGTAGATCGGCACGGTGACTGCGCCGGTGGCGGGATCCGGCTCCTGGCCCTCGTGGATCGCCCGGGTCTCGAAGTCCATCTAGTGATGGATGGTATCGGCGCCAAGGAAGGCCGCGAGCCGGCCGAGCGGCTTGTCGAGAGGCACTTCACGCTTCCCGTCCTCCCACCAGACGTTGTTGACATGGAGCACGTTGGCCTTCCGATCGAAGACGGGATCGATGCGCCCGACGAGGTCGTCTCCGTGGAGGATCGGCAGGACGAAGTAGCCGTACTGCCGCCTCGCCTTCGGGACGTAGATCTCAATGCGGTAACGGAAGTCCCAGAGCGCTTCGGTGCGCTCGCGGTTCCGGATCAGCGGGTCGAAGGGGGAGAGGAACGTCGTGTGGCTCCGGCGTCGCCGGGGCTCGAGATTGTCGACGTGGGCGAAGCGCTCTCCCTTTAGACCCTCCACCTTCACCTTGACGAGGCGACCCTCGCCGACGAGGGAGTCGATCGCCTTGCTCGCTCCCGGCCAGGGGCCGCCGGCGAAGAGATCTCGCCGAATCTCGAGCGCCGTAGCGACGCCCAGGTTACGGGCGGACCGTTCCATGACCCGCCGCTCCGCCTCGGCGACCGAGATCTTCTCGGCGGCCGGGAGCCACCGATCACCGAGATCCCAGAGCCGCTGCTGGCCGGACCTCCCTGCGATGACCACCTTCCCTTTCGCGTGGAGGAAGTCGAGCATCCGGGAGACGTTCCGCTCGTTCGTCCAGCCGGTCGACTCCCAGCTTCGATCCGCGGCGAACTTCAGCTCACGCGAGGGCACAGCCCCGTCGCGCCGGAGCCGGGACAGGATTCCGCGCCGCAGTGCCGCGTTGTCTCGCATCCAGGTGTTCACCCAGTCGGCAAAGCTGTACGCGTTCGGGTAGCGCCGCATCGAGGTCTCGTGGATCGGGAAGTCCGACGCGGGCACGATCGCGGCCGAGTACTCGAACATGTCCCGCGTCTCCCACCGCAGCCGCTCGAGCTCGGCCTCCTTGTAGTTCCCCAGCCGGCTCCAGAGCACGAGGAGATGGTTGCGGGCGACGGAGTTCGTCGGGTCGAGCTGGAGGTACCCGACGTGCTTCACGACGTCGAGGATGCTCGTGCCCTTCGGCGCCGGCAGCAGCTGGCCGGCCACCGCGAGCCGGCGCACCTGTGGGATCGTGAGGGTGATGGAGCTCATCGAGTTCGTACTTTCGCAACTGCCCCAGCCGCCCGCGCGGGTGCTGGAGGTTGGGTGTGGGAAAGGCGAGGTTGCGCTTGCCTTGGTCGAGCGCGGCTACGAGGTTGTCGCGCTCGATCCGGAGGCGCCGGAGGGCGAGATCTTCCGGCGGACGACGATCGAGGCCTTCGAGGAGCCTGGCCCATTCGATGCGCTGTTCGCGAGCCGCTCGCTTCACCACGTCCACGATCTGGGCGGCGTGCTCGACAAGCTTGTTCGCCTATCGCGCGGCCCGCTGATCCTGAACGAGTTCGCCTGGGATCGCCTGGAGCCGATGACTCCCGAGTGGGAGGCCGAGCACGAGGGGCTCCACGGCTACGGCGCCATGCGGGCGGAGCTCGACGTCCGGTTCGAGGAGCGGTTCTTCGAGTGGCGGCCATACCTCGCCGACGGCCGGGATGTGCCGGGCCTCGGATTCCGCTACGCCGGGGTCCCCTGCCGCTAGTTGGACGAAGCCAGCACGAAGGAGAGGAGAAAGCCCGCGACCGTCGCGAACGCCACGTACGGGCCTCCTTCCCGGTAAGCCTCCGGCACGAGCGTGTCGGCGATTGCCGCGAGCACCGCGCCGCCGGCGAAGGCGAGAAAGAAGCTCTCGGAGCTCTCGCCTCCGAGAAAGCGTCCGAGGAAGACGGCCGTCGTCAGCAGTCCGGCGGTGACGAACCACAGCACGATCGTTCTCCGCGGCGACTCGCCTTCGGCCCGCATCTCGGCCGCGCCGCCGAGCGCCTCGGCGACATTCGCGACGAAGATCGCCGTCAGCAGAGCGACGCTCCCGCTGGTCGCCAGCGTGACGCCGAGCGCGAGGTTCTCCGGTACGCCGTCGAGCGTCACCGCGAGGAGCAGCGCAAAGCCCGCAGCCTTCCTCTTCGGGAGGTGCTTGGCGAGCATCGCGTCGGCAACGATGAAGATCGCGGCGCCCGCGACGAGCCCCACGGACGCAACGAGCAGGTTCTGGTGCTTCTCCCGGTCGAAGAGCTCGAAGGCGAGTGCCGCGATGCGCGAGCCGGCCGCGAAGGCGAGCACGGCGGCATGGAACGGCCGCGGGGCCTTCCAGAACACTCCAACGAGGCTGCCGAGGACAAGGCCGAGTGAGGCGACAGTCGCGAAGGCGATGGTCTGGAGCATCAGCCGGCTCGAGCGTCCGAGAAGCGGGGCAGCATCGCCTGAAGGGGCACTACCGGTTGTGTGCGAGAAACTCGAGCAGGTCGGTGCGGGTGAGAACGCCGACCGGCTTGCCCTGCTTTGCGACGACGACCGCATTCGTGCGGCCGGTCAGGGTCGAGAAGACCTCGTCGAGCGCCTCCGCGGAATCGATGGCGGCGAGTGGCGGTTGCATCGCGGCGGCGACGTCCTCGTGCAGTGCGTCCGGGTTCTTGAAGACGCGTTCGAGGAGGTCGCGGTCGTGGAGCGATCCAATCACGTCGGCGAGCGACTCGATCGCGCCGTCCCGGATCACCGGCAACTGGGAGATCGAGTACTGCTGCATGAGCTTGATCGCCTCGCCGACCTTCTGGTTTGCAGCCACCGTGATCAGCGCGGGGACATCTGGCTCCTCCGTGCCCTTGGAGCGGAGCACCTGCTCGACGGTCGGCACCGGCGCACGCCTCTCGAGGAGGCCGTGGTCGAGCATCCAGTTGTCGTCGTAGAACTTCGAGAGGTAGTTGCGGCCGCTGTCGGGGATCATCGTGAGGATCCTGGCCTCCGGACCCAGGCGCTTCGCCACTTCGAGCATCGCCCAGACCGACGTGCCGCCCGAGCCGCCCGCGAGCAGGCCTTCCTCCCGTGCGAGGCGTCGCGCCGTGACGAACGAGTCCCGGTCGGAGACGCGGATCCAGTCGTCGACCACGTCTTTCGCCATCGTCCTCGGCCAGGTGTCCTTCCCGATGCCCTCGACGAGGTACGGATGGAGGTCTGACTCCTCCGAGGAGGTGTAGACGGAGCCTTCCGGGTCGGCGCCGACGACGAGGATGTCCGGGTTCTGCTCCTTGAGGTACCGGCCGGCGCCCGAGATCGTCCCGCCGGTCCCGACCGACACGACGAAGGCGTCGAGCCTTCCGCCAGTCTGCTCCCAGATCTCGGGGCCCGTCACCCGGTAGTGCGCTTCCGGGTTGGCCATGTTCGAGTACTGGTCGGGCTTGAAGGCTCCCGGAATCTCCTCGGCGAGCCGGTCGGAGACCGAGTAGTAGCTCTCTGGCGAGTCGGCCTCTACGGCGGTCGGGCAGATCACGACCTCGGCGCCGTAGGCGCGCAGGAGCGAGATCTTCTCTTGGCTCATCTTGTCCGGCATCACGAAGATGCAGCGGTAGCCCTTGATCGCAGCGGCGATCGCGAGCCCGACGCCGGTGTTTCCGGAAGTCGGCTCGACGATCGTCCCGCCAGGCTTGAGCTTCCCGTCCCGCTCGGCCGCCTCGACCAGCGGGAGGCCGATCCGGTCCTTCACCGATCCGCCAGGATTCAGGTACTCGAGCTTCGCGAGGAGCTCAGGCCCGTCTTTCGCGCCGAGCTTCTGGAGCCGGACGATCGGCGTCCGGCCGACGAGCTCGAGTGCTGTGGGGAACTCCTGGGGCATCGCGGGGGAAGCCTAGCCCTGGACTCAGTGCCGGAAGTGGCGGCGGTGGGTGAAGACCATGGCGCCGCCGGCAGCCTCCACGGCGGCGACCACCTCCTCGTCCCGCTTCGCGCCGCCCGGCTGGATGATCGCCGTGATGCCGGCCTCGAGCGCCAGCTCCGGGCCGTCGGCGAACGGGATGAAGGCGTCGGAAGCGACCACCGCGCCCGCCAGGTCGTGTCCGTGCGTCCGCGCTTTCTCCACTGCGAGCCGCACGGAGTCGACGCGACTCGTCTGGCCCCCGCCGATGCCGATCGTCTGCAGATCTTTCGCGAGGACGATCGCGTTCGAGGAGACATGCTTGGCCACGCGCCAGGCGAAGATGAGGTCGCCCCAGACGGATTCGCTCGCCTCGCCGCAAACGAGCTCCATGCCACTCCGGTCGTCGATCTCACGGTCGCCGTCCTGCACGAGTAGGCCGCCGATCACGCGCTTGAGGTCGCGCTCGCCTAGGTCGCCCCTCCGGCGCTCGCGGTCGACCAGGATCCGTAGCGCAGGCTTCGGGCGGAGCGCCTCGAGCGCGCCTTCCTCGAACTCCGGAGCGATCACGAGCTCGATGAAGTGTTCCGTGAGGGTCTGGGCGAGCTCTGTCGTCACCGGCCGGTTGAGCGCGAGCACCATCCCGTAGGCGGAGACCGGATCTGCGTCGTGCGCCCGCTGAAAGGCGTCCTCGATCGTGCGCGCGATCGCCACTCCGGCAGGGTTCGCGTGCTTGACGATCACGGCCGCCGGGAGCTGGAACTCGTCGATCAGCCTGCGCGCGGCCGAGAGGTCGTTGAGATTGTTGAAGGAGAGCTGTTTTCCGTGCACCTGCTCGACGCGGGAGAGGAGGTGGCGGCGAGCTCCCTCCTCGGCGTAGTACGCGGCCCGCTGGTGTGGGTTCTCGCCGTAGGAGAGCTCCGCGACCTTCGCGAAGCTCGGGATCAGCCGCTCGGGGAAGGCCTCCCGACCCATGAACCAGTTCGCGATCGCCGTCTCGTACGCCGCAGTCGTCGCGAAGGCCTCACAGGCCAGGAGCCGCCTCGTGTCGGCCGAGAGGCTCCCGGACTCGCGGAGCTCCGCGAGGATCTCCGGATAGCGAGCCGGCGAGCAGACGGGCGCGACGTGAGCGAAGTTCTTCGCGGCGGCACGGAGCATCGACGGGCCGCCGACATCGATCATCTCCACCGCGTCCGCCTCGGTGACCCCGTGGCGCGACGCGATCTGCGTGAAGGGATAGAAGCCGACGCAGACGAGGTCGAACGGCTCGATCCCGTGTTCGTCGAGTGCGGCCAGGTCGTCGGGATGGTCGCGCCGGGCGAGGATCGCCGCGTGGATCCGCGGGTGGAGCGTCTTCACTCGTCCACCGAGCATCTCGGGGATCTCGGTCAACTCCTCGACCGGCGTGACCTCGATCCCGTTCTCGGCCAGGTGCTCCGCCGTTCCGCCGCTCGCGACGAGATCGACGCCGAGCTCCTCGAGCCCGCCGGCGAACTCGACCAGCCCGGACTTGTCCCAGGCAGACAGGAGAGCCCTTTTGATCATTCGATCAGCGCTCGTACCGTTTGGGGGAGAAGGCGATGCTCGACCGCCTGAACGCGCGCGCGCAACGTGTCCGGCGTGTCTCCGGCGAGCACGGGAACGGGCTCGGCGGTGATCACCGCGCCCGTGTCGACGCCTTCGTCCACGTAGTGAACGGTCGCCGCGGTTTCTGACACACCTGCCTCGAGCACGTCCTCGATCGGCCTCGCGCCGGGAAAGGCGGGCAGAGGAGCCGAGTGCGTGTTCACGATCCGGCCGGCGAAGCGGTCGATGAAAGGCTTGCGCAGAAGGTGCATGTAGCCGGCGCAGACGACCAGGCTGACGCCCTTCTCGCCAAACCAGCGCCCCATCGCGTCGTCCCGCTCCTCGCGGGTCGCGAAATCGTCGAGCGGAAAAGCTCGGGCGGCGACCCCGGCGCGCTCGGCGCGTTCGAGAGCGCGGGCACCGGGCAGGTTCGACGCGACGCAGGCGATCGGCAGGCCGGCGTCGATCAGCGCCTGGAGATTCGTTCCCTCCCCGGAGACAAGAACCCCGATCATGCGCCGACGATCCGCCCGATCACCTGGCGGCCCCCAGGCTCGGCGACGACCACGCAGTAGCCGATCCCGAGGTTGAAGACGCGGCGGAGCTCTTCCTCCTCGACGTGTCTCGCGAGCCAGTGGAAAACCGGCGGGCGTTCCCAGGCGTCCCATTCGATCTCGGGCCGCAGCCCGTCCGGGACGATGCGCGAGAGGTTCCCCTCGATCCCGCCGCCCGTGACATGCGCCAGCCCATGCACGCCGTCAAGCGCGCGCACGTCGTCGAGATAGAGCCGGGTGGGCGCGAGCAGGTCGTCGCCGTCGTAGTCCTCCAGCTCGAGGACCCGGCGCACGAGCGTGAAACCGTTCGCGTGCACGCCCGCCGAGGCGAGCCCCAGGATCGCGTCGCCCTCCTCGATCTTCGAGCCGTCGACAAGCCGTTCGCGATCGACGATCCCCACGCAGGTGCCCGCGAAATCGAGCTCACGGTCGCGATAGATCCCCGGCAGCTCTGCCGTCTCGCCGCCGAGGAGCGCGACGCCGGCTGCTCGACAGACCTCCGCCGCTCCTTCCACGAGCTCCGCGACCTCGTCCACGTCGATCCGGTTAGCAGCGACGTAGTCGAGAAGGAAGAGGGGTTGGGCACCCGTCGTCAGGACGTCGTTGATGCAGTGGGCCGCGAGATCGGCGCCGCACGCGCGCAGCGCACCCCGCCCGCGGGCGAGCACGAGCTTCGTGCCGACCCCGTCGGTCGAGGCGGCGAGGAGGCGGCGATCGTCTAGCGGGTAGAGGCCGGCGAAGGCGCCGAAGCCCTCCGACCCCGTCGATTCGACGGCCGCTCGCAGCCTGTCGACGACCGAGTCGGCAGTCGCAAGCGAGACTCCCGCGGCCGCGTACGTCCGTCCTTCCACCTGCGGGCGAGTCTAATAGGGCCCTATGACGAGCTTGACTGCAGTGCTGCCGCTCGCCGTGACCGCGGTCATGTACTGGCGCCGCTCTCGCACGCTCTCTCAGCGCGGGACGCCGGTGCCCGGCTGGCGCCAGGCGAGCTTCGCGCTCGCGCTCGTCCTCGCGACAGCGGCGCAGCTCGCCCCCTTCGAGGACGAGCACTTCTTCGTGCACATGCTCCAGCACGTCGTCCTCGGCGACCTCGCGGCGCTGGCGTTCGTCCTCGGCCTGAACGGGCAGTTGCTTCGCCCGATTCTCGCCGTCGGCCCCCTCGCCCGTCTCCGTGTCCTCGCTCACCCGCTTGTCGCGCTGCCGCTCTGGGCCGCGAGCCTCTACGTCTGGCACCTCCCGCGACTCTACGAGGCGGCGGTCGAGAACAGTGCCGTCCACGCGCTCGAGCACCTCTTCTTCTTCGGCACCGGAGTCCTCATGTGGGCGGCCGTCGTCGAAGTGCTGCCGGGCCCGGAGTGGTTCGGAACGGCGGCAAAGTTCGGCTACATCGCCGTCGTCCGTCTACTCGGGACCGTCCTCGGCAATGTGTTCATCTGGTCGGGCGACGTCGTCTACGACGTCTACGACCACGGCGAGCGTCACGGCATCGGCCCGCTGCAGGACCAGGGCCTGGCCGGGAC
>JBKJWJ010000283.1:0-2912 GCA_046716905.1 Gaiellaceae bacterium | reverse complement strand
GTGCATTCCTTCGCGAGCTCGTAGAGCGCCTCGCCCTCTTCGTCGGAGAGCCAGCCGGGGACGTCTTTCATCAGCGCCTTCACGGGCGCAAAGTCGCTCACAGCTCACGATCCCAGTAGTCCACGGTGCTCTCGCGCCGAACGAGGATGTGGTCTTCGCGGAACTCCGGCCCCGGCCATGCACCGATCTTGTCGCTGTCGGGATAGACGGCGAGCGACGGGTCGTTCTTCGTCGAGAGGATCATCACGCGCACCGTCTCGTCGGTGCCGTTCGTGAACTTGTGCGCGCCGTCAGGCCCGTTCGGGAAGCAGATGACGTCGAGCGGCTCGACCTGCTCCTCGCCGCCCGGATGCCGGAGCGTCGGCCGGCCCTCGAGCACGATCGCCCACTCCTCGTTCCCGTACTCGTAGTGGTACGGGCAGACGCTCTGGCCGGGCGGGATCTCGTAGACGGAGGCTCCTAGCATCACTGCGCCGATCGACGGGCCGAACCGCGCCATGAGAGTCCTGTAGCCCTCGGGGTCCGTGTCGTCGGTCTCGAACTCGAGCGAGTTGAGATTGGTCTTCTTCATGGCCCCGATTGAATCAGGAGACGAACAGGCCTGTGACGTACATCACAGCCACGCCGGCCAGGAAACCGCCGAGCACGTAGGGCGACGACAGCCCTCCCGGCGCCTTGCGCGCGACGTATCGACCCACTTCCACCACGACCTCGAACGCGGCCCCGGCGGCCGCTGCGAAGAAGACGACGCCGAGAAGGTCGCTCGTCACGAAGCCGCCGAGCCAGGCGCCGAGAATCGCCGGCGCGCCCGCGATCACAACGAGGGTGGCCAGTCGCGCAAAGGAAACCTGTTTCCCCTCCGAGAGCGGAGCGGCGATCCCGAGCCCCTCCGTGACGTTGTGGATCATGAAGCCGACCACGAAGAACGTCCCGAGCGCGAGCTCACCGAGCGCGAACGACGAACCGATCGCGAGGCCCTCGCCCATGTTGTGGAGTCCGATGCCGATTGCCACGAGGCTCGCGAGCGCAACACCCGAGGCGCCGGCCGAGCCGCCGCTGCGCCGACCCAGGCGCCCGGAGATCGCCGTCAGGATCAGATAACTCGAAGCGACGCCGAGTAACACCAGCCCCGCACCCCCCAGGGCGCTCGGAAGCGCCGCCTGGAGGGCAAACGCCTCCGAGAGCGCCTCGACCGCGAGGAAGGACAGCAGTCCCGCCGTCAGCGCCATGAAGGCGGCAAGCCACTCGGGCGCCGCACGGCGCAACGACGGCAGCCAGAGCAGCCCGAGCGCGACGGGGACGATGCCGACGAGCAGGCCGATCAGCCCGTACCCGAAGATGCTCTTCCCGGAGGCCCCGGGCGTCTGGACGGCAGCGGGAATCGCCTGGGTCGTCTGGATCCCGGTTGAGCTGGTGACGCCGACGGAGATCGGGTCGTCCTCGACCCAGTCGAACTGCACGACGATCTCGCTCGAGCGAAGGCGGCCGAGCGTGCGCGGCCCGTCCAGGTCGAACGGCATGATCGCGTCGTCGACGGTCACCGCCGCGATCGTCAGGTCGTCGCGCTGCGGGTTCGTGACCCGGATCCGGATCTCGCCCGGGTGGAACTCGACGCGGCGGATGTCAAACTCGTCGGTCGGCGGCGGGTTGTCGCCGAGCAGGCCCGTGATCGACGAGCCGGTGGCCGTGAAGAGCGCGACGACGCCGGTGAGGAGCAGCAACGGAACGAGCGCCCACAGGCGCCAGCTCCGACCTCCTCGGATCGCCGCAACCGAGCCTGACGACACTCAGTCCTCCACGTTGAAGAATCCCATCCAGCCGAGCTCTGCGAACTCCGACTGGTGCGCGTGGAACATGAACAGGCCTTTGTTCGCGAAGTCGATCTCGATGATCCCGCGCTGGCCCTGGCTCTGCATGACGGTGTCCGTGTACTCGAACTGGTCGGTCGTCCCGTTCGGGTAATAGCGGAAGAAGTCCCCGTGGAGGTGAAACGAGTTGATGAGGTCGAACTCGGTTAGGTTCGCGAGGTAGATCCGCACCGTCTTCGAGCGGCTGACGCGGATCGGGTACTTCGCGTAATAGAACGACTTCCCGTTCACGGTGTAGAAGTTGTTCTCGCCGTCGCCGTCGGTGTCGTAGCCGTTCATGACCATCACCAGCTCCTGCGCCGGCTTCCGGGGCTCTTTCGGGTCGATGATGAAGGCGCCGTAGAGGCCCTTGTGGATGTGCTTCTTCAGCGGAGCCGCATGGCAGTGGTAGGGGTGGAAGCCGGCGGGGCGCGCGGGAAACTCGTAGGTGAACTCGCTGCCGGGCTCGACGATCTCGAAGACGCCGTCCATGTTCGCGGGGTGGATCCCGTGGAAGTGGATCGTGTGGGGGTGCGAGCCGCCGTTCGTGAAGTGGACCTTCAGGAGGTCGCCCTCGGTCGCCCGGATGATCGGCCCGGGGACGGTCCCGTTGTACGTCCAGGCGCTGAACTCGACGCCCTGCGCGATCTCGATCGTCTTGTCGACCGCGAAGAGCTCGTACGCGCGAACCCGACCGGGCTTGTACGGCAGGGCCGGAGGCGGGATCAGGAGCTTGTCGAGGTCGTGCGGCCCTCCCGGAGCGGGAACGTGATCGCCGATCATCGCGGCATGGCCCATGTCGGCGTGGTCGTGGCCGAGATGCGTGGCGCTCGAATCGGCCTGGGCGGGGGCGGGCCAGGCCAGGCGCGCGAACGGCGCAGCAGCCACGATCGGCGCCGCGCCGGCCAGCAATCCCTTCCGCGTAAACTTAGGCATGGCTAAACTATAACTGAGACGCATGGAACTGACGGACGCGATCCAGGACTACCTCAAGGAGATCTACAAGCTCGAGTCGAGCGGGCGCCGCGCGGCGACGTCCGAGCTCGCACGCGAGCTCGGCGTCTC
>JBKJWJ010000282.1:0-10310 GCA_046716905.1 Gaiellaceae bacterium | reverse complement strand
GCGTGGGCGTGTTCCAGCCCCGCGCAGACCTGCAGGACGAGGTCGACGGCCCGGTCCGGGTCGAGCGGAGCCTTTCGCGCGATCAGGTCGGCGAGCGTCTCTCCCTCGACGTGCTCCATGACGATGTACGGCACGCCTTCTTCCTCGCCGACGTCGTGAACTCCGACGATGTTGGGGTGAGAGAGGCGAGCGGCCATCTGCCCCTCCCTGAGAAATCGTCCGCGGAAGTCCTCATCCCCGGCCAGAGCTTCGGAGAGCCGCTTGATTGCAACTCTCCGGCCGAGCTGCTCGTCTCGCGCAAGCTCGACGGTGGCCATGCCGCCGCGGCCGAGCGTGCCCTCGGTGACGTAGCGCGTCAATCGTCGCCCTCTTCCTTGTCCTTCTCTTTCTCTTTCTCGCCGTCCTTTTTCTTCTGCTCGCCGGGGGGTGCCACTTCTTCGCACACCGGAATCTGCGCCTCGAGCTCGTTGGCGAGGCCCGAGAGGTCCTCGAGGTAGATGGTCGGGATCGCCCCGTCGTCGATCGCTTCGGTGACGCCGTCGCGCAGTTGAATTGCGGCTTCGGCGGCGCCACATGGATCGCCAGTTTCCAGGCGCCGGGCGACCTCGTCGCTCAGTCCCGCGAGGCGTTCCGCGGATGCACGTTCGATCCGTGGGCCGGGGGCGGTCTTTTCCGTTTCGGCTCCACCGCCTCCGCAACCAGTGAGAAGGACGGCACTACACGCCGTGAGCCAGGCGTTCCGCGAGTGAATCGGGCAACCCCCTTTCCCGGATCTCGGCCTGTGTACGGGCGACAGGGTAGGCGATCCGGTGGAACCTGGCTTTTCCGGCGCCGAGATCCAGGTCGAGCCAGGCAGCTCGCGGGTCGCTGTCCCGCGGCTGACCGACCGAGCCGGGATTGAGGAGCCGGCGACCAGGGTTCAGATCGAGCTCATGCCCGTCCGGCACCGCGCTTCCTTCGAGCCCGTCTTCGGTGGAAAGGATCGCCATGGCGACGTGACTGTGTCCGACGAGGAGAACGGAGGCCTCGGTGCACTCGAAGGAATCCGCCGCGGCATGCTCGTCGAGGACGTAGTCCCAGACCGGGTCGCGGGGACTTCCGTGGAAGAGCTCGAAACCGTCTCGCACCGCCTTCGGCTCCAGGGGAGACAGGAACTCGCGCGACTCCGGGCTCATTTCTTTGGCGGTCCAGACCGAGGCCGCTCCGGCTTCCGGGTTGAAGTCCTCGACACCGACGGCTGACGATCCGAGCGCCACGAGGTCGTGGTTCCCGACAAGGGTCAGCGAGCATCGCTCACGGACGAGCGCACAGCACTCGTTCGGCCGCGGGCCATAGCCGACGGTGTCCCCGAGGCACCAGATCTCGTCCGGCGGAGTGCGGTCGATCTCCCCGAGGACTGCCTCGAGCGCGTAAAGGTTCGCGTGGACGTCCGAGATGACTGCGATTCGCACGGTGAGATTCTGGGTGATCGGTGCAGCCGCCGTGGGGTGGCTGGTAGCGGCGACCCTGCTCTGGCGAACGGTGGTGCCCGGTGACCTCGAGCTTCCAGACCTCGAGGTGTCGGCCGTCTTCTCGGACGAATCCCGGGAACGCAGCGAGCGGTATGAGCGGTTTCACCGCGGAAACTGGGTTGTTGCGACGCTCGTCGGGCTCGCAGTGCTCGTCTCCTCCGTGCGGCTGGCGCCTCGATCTCGGCTTCGAGGGATCACAGGTGGCGTCGCGCTCGGCTCGGGCACCCTCGTCGCGCTGTGGGTGGCGAGGCTGCCCTTCGTCCTCCTCGCTCACTGGTGGCGACGCCGGTACGGGGTTTCGGACGCCGATTACGCCACCATCCTGGTCGACCCCTGGCTCGAGCGCATCGGCGGGTTGATCGCAGCCGCCGCTGCGATCGGGCTCTTCATGCTGCTGGCTCGCCGCCTGGGCGAGCGGTGGTGGCTCGTCGGCGGCCCAGCCTTTGCTCTCGTCGGCTCCGCGTTCCTCCTCGTGCAGCCCTTCCTTCTGGCGCCGAGGGTCGAGCCGCTGCGCGATCAACGGCTGGCCGCCGAGATTCGGGATCTGGCGCGGCAGCAGGGAGTCGGAGAAGTGGACGTCGAAGTCAAGGACGCGAGGAGGCGCACCCGCGCGCTCAACGCGGAGTTCTACGGCGTCGGCCCGACGAAGCGGGTCGTGATCTGGGACACGGCGCTCGAGCGGCTCACCCGTCCCGAACTACGCGCGCTGGTTTCACACGAGCTCGGCCACGTCCAGGCGCACCATCTCTGGAAGGGAGTGGGTTGGCTCTTCCTGCTGGCGATTCCCGGCGCGTACGCCGTCGCACGGGCAACAAGGCGT
Source organism: Gaiellaceae bacterium (assembly GCA_046716905.1). GTDB lineage: Bacteria > Actinomycetota > Thermoleophilia > Gaiellales > Gaiellaceae > JACDAN01. The sequence continues at coordinate 7,979 of JBKJWJ010000282.1, read as the reverse complement.
CGGGGCGGACTTGCACAGCCTGCAGCCGTTCCGGTGGCTCTGCTCGTGCTCACAGTCCTCGAGCTTGGCCTGCTCCCCGCGACGAACGCCCTCTCCCGGCGTTACGAACGTGAGGCGGACTGGCTGTCACTGCGCACAACCCGAGATCCGGCCGCCGTCGAGAGCCTGACGCGGAAGTTGGCCCTGGCCTCGCTGGCCGATCCCGACCCGCCGCTCTTCGCGAAGCTCGCGTTCGAGACGCATCCGACCCCGCTCGAGCGGGTCGAGCTGGCTAGGAGTCTTCGCGCGGGGGAGCTTCGGGAAGGTTCTTGATCCCCTCGCGGGTCGACCACTTCGACCAGGAGTCCTGCATCGCATCGAGGAGCTCCTGCATGAAGCGGGACGAGACGTTGACGCGGGAGACGACCACGCCGGGGATGTCGCCCTCCTCGACCTCGTGGTCGATGCGCGCAAAGGTGAGCGTGAACTCGTAGTCCGAAAAGCTGATGTTGGCGAAGTTCGCGTAGACGCCGGCCAGGTTCTCCGGGTCGAGGTGGATGTTCAGCTGCCGTCCGGGGGAGCCGTCTTCCATGTGGCGATACTACCGCCGTGTCCGCGCAAGCGATCCTCAGCCTCCAGACGGCGCTCGAGCGGCTCGCGGGCGCCCCGGTCACGCTTGAGCGGCCGAGCCGCTCCAAGCATGGGGACTATGCGACGAACGTCGCCCTCCGGCTGGCGCCGCAGAACGGCCGGCCTCCGCGCGAGCTTGCGGAGCAGCTGGCGCAGGACGCCGCCGGGCTCGACGAGGTCGAGCGGGCGGAGGTCGCCGGACCGGGCTTCGTGAACCTCTTCCTGACAGCGAGCTGGTACGCAGGCGCCCTAGGCGACGTCCTCGAGGCGGGCGACCGGTACGGCGGGGGGTTCGTCCAGACGCCGGAAAGGGCGCAGGTGGAGATGGTCTCGGCGAATCCCACCGGGCCGCTTACCGTGGGTTCGGCGCGGAACGGCGCGTACGGAGACGCAGTCGCTCGCCTGCTCGAGTTCGCCGGGCACGACGTCGAGCGCGAGTACTACTTCAACGACGTCGGCCGTCAGATCGAGCTCTTCCGGGAGTCGGTCGAGGCTAGACGGCGCGGGGAGGAGCCGCCGGAGGAGGGCTACACCGGCGAATACGTGACGGAGATCGCCGCCGAGCCCGGAGATCCCGTCGAGCGGATGCTGGCCGAGATCAAGCGGGAGCTCGAGGCCTTCCGGATCCACATAGGGTCGTGGGTGCTCCAACGGGAGATTGAGCTGGAGGTTCCCGCCGTCCTCGAAAGGCTCGACACATACGAGTCCGAAGGCTCGCTCTGGGCCCGTACGAGCGACCACGGCGACGACAAGGATCGGCCACTCCTCCGCTCCTCCGACGGGAGCTACCTCTACTACGCGAGCGACGTCGCCTACGTCAGGAACAAGTTCGAGCGGGGGTTCGACCGGCTGATCTACGTGCTCGGCGCCGACCATCACGGCTATGTCCCGCGGTTGAAGGCGGCCGCGGCCATGCTCGGCTACGACGCGGAACGCCTCGAGGTTCTCGTCTACCAGCTCGTGCACATCGTCGAGGGCGGCCAGGCGAAACAGTCGTCGAAGCGGCGCGGCGACGTGGTGTTCCTCAGCGAGCTCGTGGACAGGATCGGGATCGACGCTGCCCGCTGGTACCTGGTCTCGCGGGGTCACGACCAGCCGATCGAGGTCGACATCGATCTCGCGAAGGAGCGGAGCGAGAAGAACCCGGTCTTCTACGTCCAGTACGCACATGCCAGGATCGCGGGGATCCTCCGGAACGCCGGAGACGCGCCGGTGTCCGCGGAGGGGGGAGAGCCGGCGTCTGAGGAGCGTGAGCTCGTCAAGCGGCTGGCGGAGTTCCCGGAGGTCGTGGCCGAGGCGGTCGAGCGGCGGGCGCCGCACGCCGTCCCGAACTATGCGATTCGCCTCGCCGACGACTTTCACCGCTTCTACCACCATCACCGGGTGCTCGAGAGCGAGGAGCAGGCCTTCCGGCTCGCGCTCGTAACGGCGACGAAAGCGGTGCTGGCGCGATCCCTCGACCTGATCGGGGTCGAGGCGCCCGACCGCATGTAGCGAAGTAGGATCGCCACGTGGAAGCCTCATCCAAGGCGCCGGACCGCAACCTGGCGCTCGAGCTCGCGCGTGTGACCGAGGCCGCCGCCATGGCTGCAGGCCGGTGGATCGGCCGCGGCGACAAGGAGGCTGCCGACAAGGCGGCGGTGGACGCGATGCGGGTGGTGCTCGACACGGTCTCGATGGCAGGCGTCGTCGTCATCGGCGAGGGCGCGAAGGACAAGGCGCCGATGCTCTTCAACGGCGAGGAGATCGGGAACGGCCAGGGCCCCGAGGTCGACGTCGCAGTCGATCCGCTTGAAGGCACTCGGCTGACGGCGCTCGGGATGCCGAACGCGATCACCACGGTCGCGCTGGCCGAGCGGGGGACGATGTTCTTTCCGGGAGCCGCGGTCTACATGCAGAAGATCTCGTGTGGGCCTGAGTCGGCGGACGTGATCGACATCGACGCGCCTCCGGCGGAGAACGTCCGGCGGGTGGCGAAGGCCCGAGGCGTCTCTCCGAGCGAGATCTCGGTCGTGGTGCTTGATCGTGAGCGACACCAGGGTCTGATCGACGAGCTGCGGGCGGTCGATGCCAAGGTGATGCTGATCACGGACGGAGACGTCGCGCCCGCGATCGCCGCGTCCCAGCCCGGCACCGGCGTCGATCTGCTCATGGGGATCGGCGGGACGCCGGAGGGTGTCCTTTCAGCGGCCGCGCTCAAGTGCGTCGGGGGCTCGATCCAGGGGAAGCTCTGGCCGCGAAACGACGCCGAGCGGCAGCAGCTCGTCGACGAGGGCTTCGACCTCGACCGTGTGCTGACGACGGACGATCTCGTCGGGAGCCAGAACGTCTTCTTCGCCGCCACCGGCGTCACTACCGGCGCGCTTCTGAGCGGCGTCCGCTACACGCGGGAAGGCGCGACGACCGACTCGATCGTCATGCGCTCACGCAGCGGAACCGTGCGCCGAATCGAGGCGACGCACGCGTTCGGCAAGCTCGAGGAGATCTCGAACCTGGCCCTGCGCTAGACCGTCGCCTCTTCTCGTTCCCACTCGGGCACATACGAGCCCGATCGTGCGGCGCCGTTGAACTTCGCGCGCCGGAGGAACGCCTTTTGAGCGGCCTCGACGTTGCCCTCCTCGCCGACCCAGGCCTTCAGCGTCGGCGCCTGCAGCGCGCGCCCGTACGAGAACGAGAGCTGCCATGGATGCGGGCCCATAGCGTTCATCGCGTTCAGGTGAGCAGTGGCGTCCTCGTCGGTCTGGCCTCCCGACAGGAAGACGATTCCGGGAACAGACGCGGGCACCGTATTCGTCAGCGCCTTGACCGTTTGCTCGGCGACGGTCTGGACGTCGGCCCGGTCCGAGGACCCGTAACCGGAGAGCACCATGTTCGGCTTGAGCAGGATCCCCTCCCGCTCGACCCGCTGGTCGAAGAGCTCGGTGAAGACGGCCTGGAGAACTCTCACCGTCACGCGGTAGCTCTCGTCGATCGAGTGCTCGCCGTCCATGAGGATCTCGGGTTCGACGATCGGGACGAGTCCGGCCTCCTGGCTGAGCGCCGCGTAGCGGCCGAGTGCATGGGCGTTCGTCCAGATCGCGTAGTCGCTCGGCAGGCCCTTGCCGATCGAGATCACCCCGCGCCACTTCGTGAACCGCGCGCCCAGGCCGGCGTACTCCTCGAGTCGCTCGCGCAGCCCGTCGAGCCCTTCTGTCACCGTCTCCTCCGGGGAGCCGGCCAGCGGCTTCGCGCCCATGTCGACCTTGATCCCGGGGATCACGCCCTTGCTCTCGAGCAGCTTCGGGAACGGCGTGCCGTCAGCCCCGGACTGGCGCAGCGTCTCGTCGTAGAGGATCACGCCGCTGATGAACTCCTCGGCGCCCGGCGTCGTGAAGAGCAGGTCGCGATAGGCGCGCCGGTTCTCCTCCGTGGACTCCACGCTGATGGAGTCGAAGCGCTTCTTGATCGTTCCTGAGCTCTCGTCCGCGGCGAGGATTCCCTTGCCCTCGGCGACGAGAGCCGTGGCGGTCTCGTGCAGGTCAGCCATCAAGTCCCTCCTTGTCGGAGGCAATTATTCCGGACAGGGGCTGCGCCTGAAGCCGCGGGCCGCGCGGTCGCTCAGAACCCACCGCCACTGACCGTCCACGTCGACCACGTGATAGTTCGCCGTGAAGTCCGTCTCGTCGGTGACGACGCGAACCTCGACGCGCTTTGCCGGCGTCCTCGGGGTCAGTCCGAAGACCGTCAGCGGCACGTCTCGGACGTCGAGGACGACGACAGAGTCGATCGTTCCCTGGACGTCGATTCCACGCCGGCACTCGTCGTAGTTCTGACGCGTGACGAGGCGCTGGTGGCGCGGGTGAAGGCTGTCCCATGCCCCGCCGTAGTCGCCGAAATACTCCTTCTCGAGGAGCGTCTTGACCGAGGCCCCGGCACCGTGGTCGTCGGAATCCTCGTTCAGCGCGCAGCCCGTCGCGAGTACGACGAGGACGATGGTGAGGAGGACTCGGGCGAAGGCCATGCGCGGGTACACGACGGTATCGTTACGTGCGACGCGGACGTAGCTCAGTTGGTAGAGCATTGGCTTCCCAAGCCAAGGGTCGTGGGTTCGAGTCCCATCGTCCGCTCTTAGCTCTTCACCGCCTCCGAGACCCACGCCTGGAGCTCCGCGATGAAGGACGGATCGACGGAGTGCGGCATGGGCGACTCCCGGTAGAGCACCTCGGCGCCGGCCGCCTCGAGTCGCGTCTTCACCTCCCGGCTGAACTCGACCGAGATCACCGGGTCGTGGTTGCCGTGCCCGATCGCGATCGGCGGGACTGGGAGCGAGAGATCGAGCCCGAAGCCCTCCACGCTCGGGATGAACCCGGAGAGGGCAAGGACGCCCGCCGGTCGCGGCCGCCCCTGGCCCAGGCCGAGGGCCCAACTCATCACCGCGCCCTGGGAAAACCCGCCGAGCACGGTTCGCCCGATCGGGATTCCCGTCTCCTCGAGGAGCGCATCGAGCCACTGCGATGCCTGCTGGTAGCCGGAACTGAAGGTGCCGGGATCGGGGTAGCCGACGGCGCGGAACGCGTACCAGTGCGCGCCACCGGGCGGCATCGTCAGCGGAGCGCGGGGCGTGAGACCCAGTAGACGCCGTTCCGGATCCAGCGCATCGAGAAGCGGATGGAGGTCGTGCTCGCTCGTCCCTCGCCCGTGGAACAGGACGAGAGCGCCCGCCGGCTCGCCCGCCGCCGGACGCTCCAGGTGGGTGAGGCTCACGAGACGGTCGTCTTGGCGCGGGGATTCGGGAGGGGTGTCAGCGTCTGCTCGACCTGCTCCCGGTACTGCTCGAAGTTCGGCGGCAACGATAGGCGCTCGCCGAGCGTTTCCAGTGGCTCGTCTGAGGTGAATCCAGGCCCGTTCGTAGCGATCTCGAACAGCACGCCGCTCGGCTCCCGAAAGTAGATCGACTTGAAGTAGAAGCGGTCGATCACCGGCGTGGGGCTCGCTCCGCCAGCGGCTGCCCGCTCTCGCCAGGCTTCGTGCTCCTCCATGCTCGATCCCCAGGCGACGTGGTGGACGGTGCCCGCGCCGCCCGTGCCCGGCCGGTCGGCGGGGTCGTAGGCGTAGAACGAGCCACGGCGCTCTCCTCGAACCTCGTACTCGGAGTCGCCGCCCGCCGCGAAGTTCAGGGAATCGACGAGGAAGTCGCGGCTCGCCTGCGGATTGCTTGCGTAGGCCCGGACTCCATCGAAGCCCTGTAGAGCGTGCTCGTCGGGGACCTCCGGATGGCTCGACACGAGCGGCTCGTCGGCGGTCTCGACGACCGCTAGTTCCAGGCCGAGTCCCTCGGGGTCGTCGAAGCGAAGGGAGCCCCCCTCTCGAGTCGTCTCGACGCCCTCGGTCCGGAGCCGCCGCTCCCAGAAGTCGAGCGCCTCCTCTGACGCGACGCGCCAGACGACCCGGTGCACCATTCCCGCGCCCGCCCGGCCGCGGCGGGCTCCTGGGTACTCGAAGAACGTGATGTCGCTTCCCGGGCTGCCTTTCTCGTCCGCGTAGAAGAGGTGGTAGACACTCGGGTCGTCCTGGTTGACGGTCTTCTTGACCATTCGCAGGCCGAGGACACGGCCGTAGAAGTCGACGTTGCCGGGCGCGTCGGCGGTGATCGCGGTGATGTGGTGGATTCCTTCGAGTCGCATGAGGTGCTCCTTAGACCGGGGGATGTCCCCAATCCATACCTCAATGCGTGCGCAGATATTCCCGGGCGGCTAGTGGCTCGACGCCGGACCGGCGTTCCACCAGCGCTGGTCGCGACCCCGGAGTGCGTCCTCGCGCTCTTCGAGCTCTCGGTCGCGTTGCTCCAGCCGCTGCTCCTGCGCGATCAGGGCGTGCTGTTTCGCGCCGACCTGCTGCTCCCGCTCTCGGATCCGCTCGTCCTGTTGACGAAGCTCGTGCTCGCGGCTCCGCAGCGCCGACTCACGTCTGGTGATGTCGGCTGAGGAGAGGACGCGGTGGTGCTCTGCCTCCTCGAGGCTCTTGACCCGCTCGGCCAGCGCGCGGGCCTTCTCTTCGGCCGCGTGCACCTTGCCTTCGGCCTTCGCCCGGAAAACGGCTGCCTCGGCCTGGGTCTCGTCGAGGTGGCGGATGAGGTGGTCGATCTTCTGCGTCGCTTCGAGGTCGGCCGCGCCGATCTCGGCGAGCCGCTGCTCGCGATGATCGAGTTGCGCCTCCTGCGCGGCGACCTGTGCCAGTCGTTCGGCGAGATCTTTTTCGCGCGTGACGAGGTCGTGCTCGATCGTGTCGATCTCCGCCCCGCGCACGTCGAGCATGTCCACGGCGCTGCGCAGGACATGCCGCTCGATGCGGCTTCCGAGTCGCTGACGAACGCCCTGTGAGGGCCAGTCGTCCCGATCAGTAGGTGCGGCGTCGTGCTCGGACATGGCGACCCTCCTCTCATCGGCACCCACGCCGCGAGTCTTGACCTCAGGTGGGCCAGGCCTCCGAGAGGCGCTTGCGGGTCTCCGCGAGGTGCTCGGGGATCACCTTCACGTCGGCGAGCACCGGCATGAAGTTCGTGTCGCCGGCCCAGCGTGGGACGACGTGCAGATGGACGTGGTCGACCACGCCGGCTCCGGCGATACGCCCGAGGTTCCAACCGAGGTTGTATCCCTGCGGGCCGTAGAGCTGGGCGAGGGCCCCGATTCCCCGTGCCGCGAGCCGGTGGGCCTCGAGCACCTCGTCGTCGGTGAGCTCGCCGAACTCACCGCAGTGCCGAAACGGCGCCACCATGAAATGTCCGGATGCGTAGGGGAACTTGTTGACGAGGACGAACGCCTGCTTCCCGCGGTGCACGACGAGCGAGTCCTCGTCCTCCGACGCAGCCGCCACACAGAACACGCAGCCCTGCTGCTCGTCGGCGCTCCCGACGTACTCGAGCCGCCACGGCGCCCAGAGCGGCTTCGGCACTAGATCCAGCGCCGCCAGCGGAAGAAGGCTACGAGCCCGCCGAAGACAGCCACCATTGCTGCGACGACCACCCAGAATGCAGCGGCCGTGCCCTCTCCCGGGAAGTTGACGTTCATGCCGAAGATGCTCGCCAGCAGAGTCAGCGGGAGCAGGACGGCGCTGAAAACCGTCAGGACTCGCAGGACGTCGTTCTGGCGATGGGAGATCGCCGACTCGTTCGTCGCCTCGAGCGCCTCGACCACCTCCTTGTAGTTGTCGAGAAGGTCCCAGATCCGTTCCGAGGCGTCGACGAGGTCGTCGAAGTAGAGCTCGAGGTCCTGGGGCAGGAAACGCTCGACGTGGCGCTCGAGCAGCCGGAGGATGGGACGCTGCGGCTTGATGATCTTCCGGTAGCTGATGATCTCCTGCTTCGCCCGGGAGATGTCCCGGACGATCTCCTG
>JBKJWJ010000281.1:0-7419 GCA_046716905.1 Gaiellaceae bacterium | reverse complement strand
TCGCGCCACGCATGCGTCGTACGGCACGTCTGCCAGCGTCTTCGGCGGTTTTTCGATCCCGATCGCCGGCAAGACCGGCACGGCGGAGAAGTCCGTCGACCTCGACGGGGACGGCTACGGCGCGATGGTCGACCAGTCGTGGTGGTGCGGCTACGGGCCGACCGACAAGCCCGAGCTCGTCGTCTGCGTCGTGATCGAGAACGGTGGCCACGGCAGCACAGCAGCGGCGCCGGCAGCGCTGAAGATCTTCGAGCGCCACTTCGGCCGCGAAGCGGCTGCGCCGACCATCGTGGAGACCGACTGATGGCCGGCTACGTGGCATCGGCACCGTCCCGGCCCCGGGGTCGTCACCCGAAGGCGGACACGGCCCGTGCAGTCTCCTTCCTGCGGCGTCTCGACTGGATCATGCTCGCTGCGGTCGGTGGGCTCGTCGCGTTCGGCCTCTGGGCGCTCGACGGAGTTACCGGACAGGATGTGCCCGGCAATCCGGACTACTACGTGGTCCGCAGGCGATCTTCGCCCTCATCGGTGCCCTCGGGTTCGTCGGAGCGTTGTTCGTCGACCCGTCGTTCCTCCGGAGGTATCGCAAGGCGGTCTACGCCGTCTTGCTCGGGATGCTCGTCGTCGTGATGGCGGTCGGGACCGAGGTGCGGGGCTCGACCCGCTGGATCGATGTCGGCTTCTTCCAGTTTCAGCCGTCCGAGTTCGGAAAGCTCCTGCTCGCCGTCTTCCTGGCGGGACTCCTCGCCGAGAGCGGCAAGCGGGTAACGGAGTCCCGCACGACCGTGGTGGCGATCGGCGCCGCATCGGTTCCCATTCTCTTCGTCTTCCTGCAGCCCGACATCGGGACTGCCCTCGTGTACTGCGCGATTCTGATCGCCGCACTCTTCTTTGCCGGGACCCGGTGGCGCGATCTCGCCGCCATGGCCGGGATCGGGGTCGTGCTCGCGACTCTGGTGCTGTGGGCGGGTCCCGCACTCGGCGTCCAGGTGCTCGAGCCCTACCAGCGGGACCGCCTGACGGCGTTCACGGACCCCTCCAAGAATCCCCAGGGCGCCGCGTACAACATCAACCAGTCGATCACCGCCGTCGGGTCGGGCGGACTTGACGGTCGAGGTGTCGCGGGCGCCACGCAAACGCGCCTCGACTACCTCCCCGAGCACGAGACCGACTTCGTCTTCGCGGCGCTCTCGGAGCAGCGCGGCTTTTTCGGCGCCTCGATCCTCCTGGCCCTCTATCTGTTGCTGATGTGGCGCGGGATCAGGGTGATCGCACGAGCGGGAGACGTCTTCGCCGCGACCGTCGCAGGCGCGATCGTCTTCGGGCTCCTCTTCCAGACGTTCGTGAACATCGGGATGACGATCGGGATCGCGCCGATAACAGGGATCCCACTGCCGTTCGTGAGCGTCGGAGGCTCGGCGATGGTCACGAACCTGATGGCGATCGGCGTTCTCCAGGCGATCGCCATCCGCCGCCGCTAGTCCGTCCGGTCCAGGTCCTACGATCGTGCGCATGGAATCGACTGAGGTGCACGCTTTGGAGGGCAAGCGCGACGCGCAGGAACTGCTCCTGATCGAGGAAGCCGATGCCTGGTTCGAGTACCTCGAGGCGACGAGGGCTCAGACCGAGGTGCGATACGGCGAAGTCGAGCCGTGGGCCTGGGCCCGCCTCTCACAGCGGCTTCGGGCGATCAGGACGAAGCGGGCGAAGCTGCGTCCCGCAGCCGCGGCCTGAGCTCAGGTTGCCCAGACCGGAAAAACCGCTGCTGCTAGCCTGGAGAGCAGATATGCATCACTCGTCAACCTCGCAGCGCGCGGCGCGCCCTCCGCTCTTTTCGGCGCCAGGCACCGCGCGCGCGGGATCACCAAAGGAGTTTTCACTTGTTGCGATGGTTCCGGCGCAAGCCACAGGAACATCCTCAGCCTGCTCAGGAGCGGACTGAACCCACCAGCACCGTAGGGCCCCCGGCCGCCACGTCGGCCGCGGATACCTCCACATCGACCTCCACCGCTGCCCGCCGTCGACGGCGCGGAAGCCGGGGCGGGCGCAACCGCCGCAAGCCCTCGGATCGGACCGAGGCCGCGGAGGCGAAGCCCGAGAAGCCTGACACGGAAGGCAGGGCCGAGAAGCAGAAGCCCGAGAAAACGGCCAGGCCGGAGCGCAAGTCGCGGGAGCGCCCTGCGCGCCAGTCCCGGCGCAGGCAGGCGACTCCGAGAGCGCTGCAGCCGCCGGCCAAGCGCGACCTCGTCATCTCGGTGGACGTCGCCGAGCAGCGCGTCGCGATCCTCGAGGACGACAAGGTCGCCGAGGTCTACCTCGAGCGGCCGGAGAGCCGCTCGATCGCGGGGAACATCTACAAGGGCACGGTGGACAACGTCCTTCCCGGGATGGAGGCCGCGTTCGTCGAGATCGGGCTCGAGAAGAACGGTTTCCTCTACGTCGACGAGATCGTCACGTCCGAGCTCGAGGGGCGACGCCACGGCCGCAAGATCCAGGACCTCCTGAGCCGCGGCGAGGAGATCCTCGTGCAGGCCGTCAAGGATCCGATGAAGTCCAAGGGCGCGCGTCTCACGACCGAGATTTCGCTCCCGGGCCGCTTCGTCGTCTACGTGCCGAGCGGCGAGGGCTTCGGCGTCTCGCGCCGGCTGCCCGACGACGAGCGCATCCGGCTCCGCGACATCGTCAAGTCCGTCGCGCCGAAGACCGGGAGCATGATCGTGCGAACCGCCGCCGAAGGCGCATCTGCAGAGGACATCGAGCGCGACATCGACTTCCTCCAGCGCCTCTGGAAGGAAGTCCAGAAACGGGCCGAGAAGGCGAAGGCGCCGGCGCTCGTCTACCAGGAGGCAGAGCTGCCGCTCCGCGTCGTCCGCGACCTCTTCACGAACGACTTCGAGCAGGCGGTCGTCGACCACGACCTGACCTACAAGCGCATCGTCGGCTACCTCAAGAAGACCTCGCCGCACATGGCAGAGAAAGTGCACAAGTACACCGGCAAGACCTCGCTCTTCGAAGACTTCGGCGTCGAGAAGGAGATCCAGTCCACGCTCTCTCGCCGTGTCGATCTCCCGTCCGGCGGCTATCTCATCTTCGACTACGCCGAGGCCTTCACGGTCATTGACGTCAACACCGGGCGCTTCGTGGGCTCGAGGTCGAAGTCGTCCTCCGGACGGCTCGAGGACACGATCACGAAGAACAACCTCGAGGCGGTCAAAGAGGTCGTCCGGCAGCTTCGGCTGCGCGACATCGGCGGGATCATCGTCATCGACTTCATCGACATGGCGAACCCGAAGAACCGGGAGGCCGTCGAGGAGGCGCTGAAGACCGAGCTGGAGCGTGATCGGACGAAGACCTACGTCGTCGAGATCTCCCCGCTCGGGCTCGTCGAGATGACGCGCCAGAACGTCTCACACGGACCTCGCGAGATCCTCACGAAGCGCTGCCCCACCTGCGCAGGCGACGGCATCGTCGTCTCGGAGGTCTCCGCCGCGGTCGATGTCGAGCGCAAGCTCCGGCTGCTCGCGGCGGGCTCGCGCACAGCGGCCTTCCGCGTCGAGCTCAGCCCGCACGTCGCGGCAGGGCTGATCGGCCCGGGCGCCGAGCGGCTCATGGCGATCGAGGAGAGAACGCGCCGGCGATTCTTCATCGAGGCGAAGGACGGGGCGCCGCTCGACCACCTCGAGGTGCTCGCCCGCGGCCCGCTTGCGAAGCTCCAGCCCGAGTCTCCCGTGGAGGAGGGCAAGGAGCTCGAGGTAAAGCTCGTCGAAGTCGGGCTCCACGATTCAGGCGCCGGAGTCGCGAAGCACGAAGGCATCGACATCTCGGTCGGCAAAAGCTCGGCGCTCGTCGGCAAGCGAGTGAAGGTGCGGATCACCCGTGTCCTCGAAGGCACTGCTTACGCCGAGCTCGCGGATCAGCCGGATGCGGGTGAGCCGCCGATCACGGCCGAAGCGATGGCCGAGAAGCCGACCCGAGCGCGCCGTAAGGCTGCGCCGAAGAAGGACGAGGCGGAGGACGCCGTGGAGACGGACGAACCGGCTGCTCCCGAAGCTCAGGCTGACGTCGAGACCGACATCGAGGATGTCGAGCTTGTCTCCGAGGAGCCTGTGGAAGCCGTTGCGGAGGAAGAGCCTTCCGAGGAGAGCGGGGCCGAGGAGACGCCGGACGGGGAGCCGAAGCCGAAGAAGCGCACCCGGCGAGGTTCGCGCGGGGGACGGCGCAGGAAGAAGAAGCCGTCAGTCGCGGCGAGCGGGGAGGCAGCCGCGAATGGAGGGGTCGCAGAACCCGCCCGGGAAGAGGTTCTCGAGACGCCCGAGGAGCCCGGCGAGACCGAAAACGGACAGCCGGTCGAATCAGGCGTCCTCATCCACCTTCCGAGCCCCGAACTGGGCGAGGAGCTGGCTGCAGGAGACAACGGCGACGGTGGCCAACCGAAGCCCAAGAAGCGGACGAGGCGCGGGTCGCGCGGTGGCCGTCGACGCCGGAAGCCTGCTGCGTCCCAGGCGAATGGCGCGAGCCCTGAAGGAGACTCCGTGGTCCAGGCCGAAACGCCTGACGAAACGACGGAGAGCGTCGAGGAACCGCTGGTAGACTGAGCTTCCGCCGGTACCCCCGGTTTTCTATGAGCTACGCGATCATCAAACTGGGTGGGAAGCAGTACGTCGTCCGCGAGGGCGAGAAGCTGCTCGTGGACCGGCTCGCTGTCGACGAGGACAAGACGTTCCAGCCGGAGGTCATCTTCGAAGGCGGCGACGGCAAGGCAGAGCTCTCTCCGAAGGGCACGGTCACCGCGAAGGTGCTCCAGCACGTCAAGGGCAAGAAGATTCGAATCGGCAAGTACCGGAGGCGCACCGGCTACAAGCGCCACACCGGTCACCGAAGCCACCTGACCCGCATCCAGATCGAGTCGATCGGGGCGAAGAGCGCCCGCTCGACCTCGACGGCGGCGAAGACAAGCACGGCTACGAAGAAGGACGAAAACTAATGGCACACAAAAAAGGACTTGGCTCGTCCCGGAACGGCCGCGACTCCGAGTCGAAGCGACTCGGCGTCAAGATCTTCGCCGGGCAGGACGTGAAGGCTGGGATGATCATCGTCCGGCAGCGTGGCACGCGCTTCAGGCCGGGCCCCGGCGCCGGACTCGGCCGCGACGACACGATCTTCGCGACTCGTGACGGACGTGTGGAGTTCAAGCGCAGCGGCGAGCGGCGAACGGTCGCCGTCGACCCAGCCGAAGTCGCCGCCTCCACGACCTAACGGTTTCTAGGCACCGTGTTCAACGATCGGGCTCGCATCCGCGTGCAGGCCGGTCGCGGCGGCCACGGCGCGCTGAGCTTCCGGCGGGAGAAGTACGTTCCGAAGGGCGGCCCGGACGGGGGTGACGGCGGGCGTGGGGGAGACGTCGAGCTCGTCGTCGATGCCGACCTTCGCGATCTGTCGTTCTTCCAGGGCCGCAAGAGCTTCAGGGCCGGGTCGGGCGGGAACGGCCGCGGCGCGAACAAGCACGGCGCAGATGGCGAGGACATCGCGCTCCGCGTACCGGTCGGGACTCAGGTCTTCTCCGAGGATGGGGAGCTGATGGTCGATCTCGCCGCAGCGCGAGCGCAGGTCGTGGCGGCGCGGGGCGGATCCGGGGGGCGAGGGAACCGGAAGTTCGCCACGCCGACCCGAAGGGCCCCGCGTTTCGCCGAAGTCGGCATGCCCGGCGAGGACCTGGAGCTGGAGCTCCGGTTGAAGCTGATGGCCGATGCTGCGCTCGTCGGACTGCCGAACGCCGGGAAGTCGTCTCTCTTGCGCCGGATCTCGAACGCGAAGCCGAAGGTCGCCGAGTACCCGTTCACGACCCTCGCACCCGTCCTCGGCACCGTCGAGTCGCCGAGCGGACGGCAGCTGACGGTCGCCGACGTGCCCGGGTTGATCGAGGGCGCGAGCGAGGGGATCGGGCTCGGACACGAGTTCCTCGCTCACCTCGAGCGGGCGCGGCTTCTCGTGCACGTGATCGATGCCTCCGAGGGGGACCCGGCGGAACGCTTTGCGCTCATCGACGGCGAGCTCGCGGCCTACGGTGCAGGTCTCGACGCGCTTCCCCAGATCGTCGTCCTGAACAAGCTGGACATCTCCGGTGAGGTCGGCTTCCCGCTCGAGGACGACCGCGTCCGGAGGGTGCTCCGAACCTCCGCGGCAACCGGCGCCGGCATCGACGAGCTCGTGAACGCGCTGCTCGAGTTGTGTCCTCCCGCTCCGGATCCGGAGGCGGCGCTCGAAGACGGGATGGTCGAGTTTCTCGTCTATCGGCCGCGGCCCGACCCTCGTAGCAGCTTCCGGCTCTTCCGAACGGACAGCGGCTTCAGGGTTACGGGGCCCACGCCCGAGCCTGACGAGCTCGAAGCGGCGCTACGTGCTGCCGGAGCAAAAAAAGGCGCCGAGGTCGAAGTCGACGGCGAGACGCTGATCCTGTCGTGACAGTTGCGATCCTCGGCGGCGTCTTCGATCCTCCACACCTTGGTCATGTCGCGCTTGCCGAAGGGGCGCGGGAGCAACTGGACGCCGACAGTTTGATCGTGCTCGTCGCCGAGCGCCCGGGGCACAAGGATGTCGTGGCCGATGCCCCCACGCGGCTGCGGCTCGCGGAGCTCGCCCTCGGCCGCTTTGGCGAGGTACGGCTGGACGGCCATGCCTACACGGTCGATTTCCTTCGAGACGAATCGCTCGCCGACCCGGTGTTCGTGCTGGGCGGCGACGAATGGGCCGCGTTCGCGAGCTGGAAGGAGCCCGAGGAGGTGCGACGCCTCACCCGGATCGCCGTTGGCGCTCGCCCGGGGCATCCGCCGCCCGAGGGAGACGTGGAAGTGCTCCGGATCGACCGGCGTCCCATCTCGTCGAGCGAGATCAGGGCACGCGTTGCGGCCGGTGAGCCGATCGACGATCTCGTTCCAGAGGGTGTCGCGCGGGAGATCGAGCGGCTCGGCCTCTACGCGGCCCGTTTGCCATCCTCGGGCCGAGGCTAAGATGCGAGAGAACCCAAGGGACGCTTTCAGACTCTGACCTCACTCGAACAAGCCCGCCGCATCGCCGCTCTCGCCCAGGAGAAGCTGGCAGAGGACGTCGTGATCCTCGATCTGCGGCCCGTTACCGCCTACACCGACTTTTTCGTCATCTGCACGGGGCGAAACGCGCGCCAGACGAAGGCAATCCACGACGAGGTCCGTGAGCGCCTGAGGGCGGACGAGAATCTGAGGCCGCGCGCGGTCGAGGGCGACCGGGACGGCAACTGGATCCTCGTGGACTACCTCGACGTCGTCCTCCACGTCTTCACCCCCGAGACCCGGGAGTACTACGGGCTCGAGGAGCTCTGGAGCGACATGCCCTCCGTCGAGCTCGACGCTGCAACCGCCTAGCCGAGGCCTGGCTACAATCCAC
>JBKJWJ010000280.1:0-4010 GCA_046716905.1 Gaiellaceae bacterium | reverse complement strand
TCGGTGTTGTGCCGGATCGCGAGGCGGTTCGCGAAGTCGTCGACCTGCACCGAGTGGTCGATGACGAGCTCGGCCGGGAGCTGCGGGTTCGTCTTCGAGGCCTCGCCGCCGAGGTCGTGGATGGCGTGACGCATCGCGGCGAGGTCGACGATCGCCGGGACTCCGGTGAAGTCCTGGTGGATGACGCGGGCCGGCGAGAAGGAGATCTCCCTGGACGGATCGTCGGCGGCGACCCACTCCGCCACCGCCTCGACGTTGTCGGGCGTGGAGGTTCGGAGGACGTTCTCGAGCAGGATCCTCAGCGTGTACGGGAGGCGTTCGACGTCGAATCGCTGTTGGAGCGCGTCGAGCCGGAAGATCTCGTAGCTCTCGTCACCGACTGCAAGCGTCGAGCGAGCTCCGAAAGTGTCGGCGGCCATGAGTCGATTCTATGGACACTGCCGGGTCTGGCTCTCGGCGAGACCCGGCCAGTCCGGCCGCGTCCTGGGGTCTGACCCCTAGTCGTGTCCCGACAAGCCACCTCGGCTCGACGACGGCATCGCGCGAGTCCCATGGTTGCGCAATCGACTGGCCGCGGACGACGTGTCCGGGGGTCTGACCCCGGGGCATGCTCTGAAAGGGGTGGGGAGCGCTGGCTTCGGAGAGGCTTAGGCGGCGTCGAGCGCGCGGGGGAGCTCTTGCTGTGACTCGGCCGCCTCGACCGCCTCGGGCTCCCACTCGGTTGCCCGCTCGAGGCTCGTTCCGAGCCGGTCGAGCCGGCGGTCGGCCTCGCTGTACTTGGACTGCGCGTTCGCGATGTGCTTCCCGACGACCTCGAAGTCGCCGCGGAAGCGCTCGAAGTCCTTGCCGATCTGAGCGCAGAACGCCATCACGTCCTGCGCATGCCGCTCGATCTGCAGCGCCCGGAGCCCCTGCGTGATCATCAGCAGGTACGCGTGGAGCGTGCTCGGCGAGACAGGGATGACACGCTTGCCGTGGGCGTACGCCGAGAGGCTCCCGGTCTTGCCGCAGACGAGCTCGTAGTAGACCGACTCCGACGGCAGATACATGAACGCGAAGTCGAACGTGCCTTCGGCGGGACGGATGTACTTGGCCGAGATCGCGTCGATGTGGCCCTTCACGTCCCGTGCGAACGCCTTCTCGTGGAGCTCGCGCTCGGCGTCCTCCTCCGCATTCGCGAGCCGCTCGAAGTTGTCGAGCGGGAACTTCGCGTCGACCGGAAGCA
The DNA here is from genome assembly GCA_046716905.1 of Gaiellaceae bacterium. Classification (GTDB taxonomy): domain Bacteria; phylum Actinomycetota; class Thermoleophilia; order Gaiellales; family Gaiellaceae; genus JACDAN01. Next base: position 2,785 of record JBKJWJ010000280.1, on the reverse strand, counting down.
GCTTGTCGACGCGGATCACGGCGTCCACGCGCTCGCCCGACCGAAACGTGTGCTGGATCCGGTAGGCGTCTGCGGGGAGCATGTCCCGCAGGAGGTTGGCGAGCAGCATCTCGCCGACGCCGCCTCGCGCCTTCGGCGGTCGGAGCGCCTGCTCGAGCCGACCGAGGTCGGCGGCCTTCTGGAGCATCTGCGCGGCGGTTCCGTCGAGCTTCCCGAGCCGCTCCACGATCTGCGTCGCAGTCTGGCCCGCCGTCTGCTGGGAGGTGAGCAGTCGTCCGTCCAGCCCCTCGAGCCGACGACCGACGCCTTCGTTCATCTCCGAGAGGCGACGGTCGAGCCGCTCCTCGACCGAGCCGAGACGCGCCTCGATCAGCTCGCGGATCGTCCTGACGATGACGGTCCCCGCGATCGCCACAGCCACAGCCAGGCCGAGTGTGAGCAGAACGGTTCCCATGGACATGAGAACGCTAGAGAGGGGATCGGACGGCAAAGGGGCGGCGTGAGCCGCCCCACTCGCCAACTACATCGGGTCGTTGCGCTCTGCGCGGTGCTCCGCGGCTTCCGTGCGCGCTTCCTGCGCCATGTCCTCGGCACTGTCTGCGCGGGACTCGGCCGATCCCTCGGCCTCCTGATGCGCACCGTCACGCCGCATCTCCGGGTCGTTCGCGAGGTCTCCTGCGGCCTTCTTGCCTCGTCCGAGCAGTCGGTCGAGAAATCCCGTCATCTTTCCTCCTGTCGTTGTGCTGCCGGTCGAGTATCCGTGATGCACGTCGCGGCCGCCAGATACCATCCCGGCCCGAATGGCCCGCAAGGTCCGCACACCTCCGCCGCCGCGCCGCTCGGTGCAAGCGCCCAAGCAGCGATCTGCGCCGAGAGACGAGGGACGCAACCGGAAGATCCTCTACGCGATCGCCGGCTCCGGGCTCCTGATCCTCGCCGCCGTCCTTGCCTTCTTCCTGCTCGGAGGAAGCGACGACGGGAAGGACACGAAGGGCGCGATCGCGACGCTCAAGGCTGCGGGCTGGACGTACCAGCACCCCAAGTCCCAGGGCCGTACCCATGTGCCTGGGCTCCCTCCGACCTTCAAATACAACTCCGTTCCGCCGACGAGCGGCCAGCATTCGAACCAGACGGTCGTCTACGGCGCGTACGACCAGCCGATCTCGGAGATCAACTACGTGCACAACCTGGAGCACGGCGCCGTCGGCATCCAGTACGGCGAGGATGTGCCGGAGGAGACGGTGAACCAGCTGATCGAGTACTACAACGGCGACCCGAACGGCCTGATCCTTGCTCCGCACGCCCAACTCGGAGATCAGATCGCGCTGACGGCCTGGACCCACGTAGCCAAGGGGAAGAAGTTCGACGAGAAGGTCTTCGACACGTTCGTCGACACCTTTGGGTTCAAAGGCCCCGAGTCGTGCAAGAACAGCATCGAGCAGGGCTGCTTCCGCCGCGAGAACCTCGAGGTGGGGAACCAGTAGGCAGTCGCCTCGGGGCTATCCTTGCCCGGCCGGGGTGGCGAAACTGGCTATACGCGGCTGACTTAAAATCAGCTGTCCCCTACGGGGGCGTGCGGGTTCGAGTCCCGCCCCCGGCACCTCGTCCCTGACTGCCTCGTGCTCCTCGTCCTCGCCGTCCTCGCCGCTGTCCTCTGGCTCCCGACGGGCTGGGGGATCGCGGTCGTCGCCGGGGCGACGGTCATCGAGGTCGCCGAGGTCGGATTCTGGTTCTGGCTCTCCCGGCGTCGCAAGGCGGTCACGGGCGCAGAGGCGCTTCCCGGGTCGACCGGGATCGTGGTCGCTGCCTGCAGGCCGGAGGGCCAGGTTCGCGTGGACGGCGAGCTCTGGCGCGCACTGTGTGAGGAGGGCGCGGACCCGGGAGACGAGATCGTCGTCGAACGGCTCGTGCCGGGGCTCCTCCTCGTGGTCACGAAGGCCGCGACAGCCCCAAACTAGACTCCTGCCGTGGCGCTGGACCTCGAACATGCTGCCCTCGAATGGGACACGCCGCTCTTCCGGATGGCGATCGCGCAGTTCGAGCAAGGGCTAGAGCACGCAGACGTCGAGGAGTTCGTCGCCGAGCGCCTCAGATACCCGGAGCGCGCCCTGATGATGTCGGTTCCGGTGCGCCTCGACGACGGCTCCCTCCGCGTGCTCCCCGGTTACCGGGTGCAGCACTCGACGGTGCTCGGACCGACCAAGGGCGGGCTCCGGTACGACCCCCACGTTTCCCTGGGGGAGTGCACGGCCCTCGCGATGTGGATGACCTGGAAGTGCGCGCTCCTGAAGATCCCTTACGGTGGAGCGAAAGGCGGGATCCGCTGCAACCCGCGGGAGATGTCGTCAGACGAGCTCCAGCGAATGACCCGGCGCTACACGATCGAGCTGCGGCCCGTGATCGGCCCGGAGGAGGACATTCCGGCTCCCGACATGGCGACGAACGAGCAGACGATGGCCTGGATCATGGACACGTACTCGATGATCGAGGGTCACGCGGTTCCCGAGATCGTCACGGGCAAACCGATCTCGATCGGCGGCTCGGTCTTCCGCCGGGAGGCGACCGGCGCCGGCGCTGTCACGGTAATCGAACGCGCGTGCGGCCAGCTCGGGTGGAACCTCTCCCGGCAGCGCTGTGTCGTCCAGGGATTCGGCAATGTCGGTGGGGTGGCTGCGCGGGAGCTCGCCGCGCGCGGCGCGACGGTCATGGCCGTCTCCGACATTTCCGGCGGCATCTATTCCGAGGCCGGACTGGACTTCGTCGCGCTGGAGGCGTGGATCGAGCA
>JBKJWJ010000279.1:0-8190 GCA_046716905.1 Gaiellaceae bacterium | reverse complement strand
TGACCTTTGCGTTGCCGCTTTCGATCACGAAGAACCCGACGCCGCTCTCACCCTCGCGTGCGATCTCCTGGCCGGCCGAAAACTCCCGGCGCTTCATTGACTCGGCGACCTGCGAGAGCTCGCGCTTGTCCAGATCGGAGAAGAGCGGGACTTGCGCGACAAGCGCGGTTGTGTCCTTGTCCGCCATCGCGCGGATTCTAAGCAGGTTCCGCCGGCCGCATCGTCTCCACCTTGCGACCGAGTTCCTCGATCTTCCCCTGGGCAGAGTCGAGCTTCCCGGCGCAGAGGCGATAGAGCTCTTCCCCGCGCTCCCAAAGTCCGATCGCATCGTCGAGGTCCGCCTGGCCGCTCTCGAGTTGCTGGACGATCCGCTCCAGCTCCTTCTGGGCTTCCTCGAAAGTCATTTGCGAGTGTCCTCCACCTTTGCGGCAATGCCGCCCTCGCCCAGCTCGACGTCGATGACCGCACCTTCTGTGAGCTCGCGGGATGAACGCACGATGCGTCCGGCAGACCGCACGATCGCGTAACCGCGCTCGAGCGTTGCCTTCGGCGCCAGGGCGCGGAGACGGCCGTGAGTCGCGTCGAGTCGCGCACGCTTTCGCTCGACGGTGAGGAGCGGCGCGCGGTGGAGCCGTCCGCGAGTCTGCTCGAGCCGCTCCCGCAGCTCGTCGGCGTCGGGGACGACGAGACGGGCCGCGACGCTCGGAGTCGAGGCGCGAACGTCCGCAGCGAGATCGGTCAACGGCGTGTCCTGCTCGTGGCCCACGGCCGACACGATCGGGACTCGGCAGCCGGCCACGGCTCGGACGAGCCGCTCATCGCTGAACGGCAGGAGATCCTCGAAGCTTCCGCCGCCGCGAGCCAGCACGATCACGTCGACATCCTCGATCTCGCAGAGGGCGGCGATAGCCTCGACGATCGCCGCGGCCGCCTTTGGGCCCTGGACGTAGGTCTCGGCGACCACGACCCGCGCCGGCGGGAACCGCGTTGTGATCGCCGTGAGGACATCGCGCTTGGCGGCCGCGTCGTTGCCGGTGATCAGTCCGATCCGGCGCGCGAACCGTGGAAGGGGGCGCGCTCGCTCGAAGAGCCCTTCTGCCGCGAGCTTCCGCTTCAGGCGCTCCAGCGCGGCGAGGTGGTCGCCAAGGCCGAACCGCTCGACCGTGAGGGCCCGGAAGCGAAAGTCGCCTCGCGCCTCGAAGAGCTCCGGCCGCCCGTAGGCGTGTACCCGCTCACCGTCGGCGAGGTCGAGCCGCAATGCGTCGAACTGGCTCCTGGGCATCGAGACGGAGAGGCATGCCCCGTTGCTCGGATCCTTGAGCGTGAAGAACACGCTCGCCCAGCGCTGCTGGCGTCTCAGCTCCGTGACCTCCCCCTCGACCCAGACGGTCGGGAGCCGTGAGAGCCAGTCCGCGATCCCGCGGTTGAACGCCGCGACGCTGTAGACCTTGCGGTCGCCGTACTCGACAGCCTCAGCCTTGGCCACCCCGTCACTCTGCCAGCCCGCTGCCGGGGCGGGTAGACGGCTTTGCGGACGGTTTACGCGGCCAGGGAGTGTCCCAACGCCTCGGATCCGACCTTCGCCACCGCTCCCTCCTGAGTAGATTGCGGCGAGCCTCTGCGCTGACTCGGAGTGCGTGCGCCCTAGATGAGGATCTCGGCTGCGACCTTGGCGTCGCACCCGCTGCGGAGCAGCTCGATGGCGCGATGCAGGTCGGCCTCGCTGTGCGCCAGCCGCTCGGCGAGATGCACGGGATAGCCAGCCTCGATCAGCTGGTGGAGCCGCCAGCTGGCGACCCGGTCCCGGTCACTTTGCTCGTACTCGACGATCTCGGTCATGTCTACGCCTTCGATCGGGCCTGATTCGTCCTTCTCTAGACGAACCCTCCCCCGGTTAGTTGGCGTACAACCTCAGTTGCGGGTGGGTGTGCTCTGCTCGGTCCGGCGCCCGAGCTCCTGGAGCCGCCGATCGAGAACGACTCGCTCCGCCTCCGCGTCGGCCGCGAGCGTGCGGAGGCGTTCGCGAACCTCCTGCTCCATCTGGCTCAATCGTTGCTGGAGAGAGGCGATGAACTCGTCCCGCTGGCGTTCGAGCCCGACGGTCACCTGGAGGAGACGTTTCTCGACTCGCTGCGTGCCGGCATCGGCCACCTGGGCAAGGCGCTCGGCCAGGACGGATTCCGCCTCGCGGGCGAACATGTGGACGGCGCGGTCGAGCTCACGGGCGAGACGGCGCGCGGCATCTTCGCGGGCTGACTTGACGGCGGAGTCGAACTGGAGTGCCGCTGCTTCGGCGAACCTGCCGGCCGCTTGGCCCGTGGCCCGCTCGAGCGCGTCGACCTGACGGCGCTCGATGTCGGAGAAACGAGCGGCGATTCGCTTGACGACGTCCGTCTCCTCACGGTCGACGCGCTCTGCGAGCTGGCGCTCGCGCGCCTTCAACCGCTGGCTCATCTCCTCGAGCGCACGGCGGCGCTCGGCGGAGTGAGCGTCGAGCTCGGAGCGCAGCTCGGCCGCCGCGGCTTCTGCGGCGCGCTGGAGCTCGTCGCGAAGTTTCTGCACCGCAGCAACCTGGAGCTCGCCCGCCTCGTCGATCTTCTCGCGATCGGCCTGCAGCCGCTCCTCCGCCTGGCGCACGAGCGTCTTCTGGCGCTCCGCGAGCTTCGCCAGCTCGGCCGTGAGGGACTGCTTGGCGCGGTCGAGGTCGGTGCTCCACCCGGCGAGCCGCTGCTCGACCCGCTCCTGCGCCGCGGCCATCTTCGTGCCGAGCTCGGCACCGGCCTGGCGCTCGCGCTCGATGACGTCGCGGCGTCGCTCCTCGGCGATCTTGCGCACCTCTTCCTGGAGCCGCGAAAGCGTGTCTGCTCGCTCGCGGGCAACAAGCCGCTGGATCTCGGCAGCGCTCGCCGCCGTCTCCTCCCGGATCACTCGTTTGAGCTCGTCTCGAGCGTGGTCGAGCTCTGCCTCGACGTCGGCGATTCGCTCGGCTCGTTTTCGTCGGCGGGAGAACAGGCCCATCAGCCTCACCATCGTAGGGCGAGCAACGCCGCAGCGAGGGCGACGATGCCCACCGTCATGGCGCGAAGGGCAGCCTCCGGCACGGCAAGCGAGCTTTCCGGCGCGTCGATACGTCCGCGTCGCACTCCGCGGACCTGCGTCGAGAGCGTCCTCTGCGCAAGGCTCAGGGCGACGGCGAAGACGGCGGCGAGGATCGCCTCCGGCCGCATGTGCTCCGCGACGACGAAGTAGGCCGTGAGGAGAGGGAAAGCGCCCCAGGCGAGACCGAACCAGAGGTCGCTGTGGAACACGCCGCCGAAAAGCTCGAGGTTGTACGCGAAGACGAGGAACGCCCCTGCGCCGACGAAGACGATCAGCCAGGGCGTCCAGGCGAGAGCAGCGAGCACGCCGATCGCGACGGCCCCCGCGATGGAGGCGAGCGCAAGCCCCCAGAGGACTGCCGTCGGGATCTCGGTTCGGAGAGGGCGGCCCTGCAGCTCGTCGAGGGCGTGGGCGCCGATGCCGAGCGCGAGGAAGAACGCTGCGAGCGAAGCGGCCAGCCTGTCCGTGTGCAGCTCGGGCGCGAGCGCCGCGCCGATTGTGACGTAGGCCAGGTGCCAGGCCGTGTACGGGACGTGGAGGAGCGTGACGTAGTCGCGCCAGCCCCCGGGCTCCAGGGCGTAGAACGCGGGCCGGGTCAAGGCTTCCGTCCCCACGCGACGAGCCCTCCGCCGAGGCTGAGTCGGCGAATCTGGACGTCTTCGACTCCCGCGGAGCGCCAGAGGGCCGCGATGTCGTGGGCACGGTGGAAGCCGCGGATACTTGGGGCGAGGAACGAGCCGACTCGCCTCCATCCGGGCGAGATCAGCGCGCCCGCTCCCGGGAGCCCGATTCGAGCCCAGAGCTCCCAGGCGGGCCGGGCGAGGCCTCGAGGGAGGCCGAATTCGAGCATCGCGATCGTCCCACCGGGACGGACGACCCGGGCGAGCTCGCGCATCGTCGCTTCCGGGTCGTCGACGTATCGAAGGAGATACGTGAAGGTGAGGGCGTCGAACGACTCGTCGTCGAATGGAAGCCGTTCCGCGGTTCCCTCCACGAGCTCGATCCGCGCCGAGAGCCCGGCGGCCGCCACACGGCGCCTGCCCTCCTCGAGCATCTCCCTGCTCTGGTCCAGGCCGACGACCTTCGATCCCGTTCGCCGTGCGACCTCGATTGCAACCGCCGCCGTGCCGGTCGCCACGTCGAGAACGGTGTCCCCGGCGGCGGTCTCGATCCTCGAGACGAGGAAGCGGCGCCAGCGTGGGTCTTGCCCGAACGAGAGGAGGCTTGCGTAACGGTCGTAGGTGGGGCCGAGCGGCGCGAAGAGCTCGACGGCCTGCTGTTTCCTCGCGTCTGGCTTTTCCATCACAGGGCTATCTTCTCCGCCGTGGCGCTCCAGGCGGATCTAGACCGGATAGCCGACGCGGCTGGGTCTTTCGCGGATGAGGGCGAGGAGCTCGCCGGAATCCTCGCTGCAGAGCCGACCGGAGACACCCGCATCTACCTCTGCGCCTTCCGCGCGGGCGAAGGTGTCACCTGGCTCGCGCTGGACGATGCGGGCGAAACGGTGACGAGCGGTGAGCGACTCCGTGCGGCGGCGTCTCTCGTGGCGCTCTGCGAAATCGCGGAGGAAAGCGCGGGCGGTGGCGAGCTCGACGAGCTCCTGTCGCAGCTCGTCGCCCTGCGGCTGACCGAGAACCCGGCCGGAATCGACGACGCCGAGGAGGCCGTCCTTCACCTCCAACAGACGATCGGCGGTCTCCCTCGTCTCGCGACGCTCACCTACCTCGACGATGTCGGAATCGCCGCGAAGCGCCTGGAAGACGCACTCGGCGGCCAGGGTACGTCGCCCTTCGCGGAGGCGATGAAAGCGTCGGCCGGCGCCGTGCAGTCCTTCATCGCCGACGTCGAGACGAACTACAAGACGCAACTCGAGTGACCCTCGCTACGGTACGGGCATGGAAGGTGGATTCGGATTCCCGATCGGGGGCGACCCCGAAGACCTGATGCGAGGCCTGCGCGAGTTCGCCGAGCGACAGGCGGAGACGGTCGCGGAGGCCCACCGGGAGCAATTCGCCACCCTGACGCTCAACACGGCCGTTCAGCTGACGGCGGCCGCTCTCGGACAGCTGCAGTCCGAAGGCGGCCCGGACGAGCAGGCGATCGCGCTGCGCGACGCCATGCGCGTCCTCTTCCCCGAGGCGGTGGCGCTCGTATCGGCCGCTCGCCAGGGGTTCATGCGCGAGTCGTAGACTCTCCGCCCAGTGGCGCTGCTGGATCGCGCGATCGCCCGAACTCTTCCGGCCGTACCCAAGCCGATCGTTCGACGGATCTCCGAGCGCTATATCGCCGGGACGCGAGTCGAGGACGCCTGCCGAGTCGTCAAACGGCTGAACGGCGAAGGAAAGATGGCGACGGTCGACGTCCTGGGCGAGGAGATCACGACCCCGGAGGAAGCTCGCCACATCGGCTACGAGTACGAGAACGTCTTCCGGACGTTCGGCGAGCAAGGGCTTGACGCGAACGTCAGCGTCAAGCTGACCGGTCTCGGTCTCAAGCTCGACCACGGTCTGTGCCGCGAGATCCTCGAGCGGCTCGTGAGTCAGGCGGCCGAGCGCGGGAATTTCGTCCGCATCGACATGGAGGACTCGAGCTGCACGGACGAGACGCTGCAGCTCTACCGTGAGCTCCGCGAGGCGGGTCTCGACAACGTCGGCGTCGTGCTCCAGGCGTACTTGCGCCGGACGCTCGAAGACATCGAGTCGCTCTCGGATCTGAGGCCGAACGTCCGCCTCTGCAAGGGCATCTACATCGAGCCGGAGGAGATCGCCTTCCAGGGATTCGACGAGGTGCGGGAGAACTTCGGTCGCGCTCTGGACGCACTGCTCACGGCCGGTTCATACGTCGGGATCGCAACGCACGACGAGTGGCTGATCGAGGAGGGAGGGCGACTCGCGCGGGAGCATGGGCGCTCACCGACCGAGTACGAGTTCCAGATGCTCCTGGGCGTCCGGCCCGAGCGAGGAACTCGCCTGGTGGGCGAAGGTCACCGCCTGCGCATCTACGTCCCGTACGGCGAGCAGTGGTACGCGTACTCGCTCCGGCGACTCCAGGAAAACCCCAAGATCGCCGGTTACATCGCCGCCGACACGCTGGGGCGTCTGATTCCCGGGCGTAACGGACGCTAGCTTCGATCGACTCCGTTTAAGGGTTTCGCAAGGTCGAGCGCCCTACGTTGTGACAGACATGATCCGCTCAGGAGGCATCAGATGAAGAAGCTCTTGGTTCTGCTCGCCGTCGTCAGCGCGGTTCCCGCGGCCGGTGTGGCGAGCGCGGCGCTTACAGGCCCTTCCGCGAAAGACGCGGCCGGGATGGAGTTGAAGCTCGCGCTGAAGATCCGCAACACGAGGTACGGCCCGATCCTCTTCGACTCGAAGGATCGCGTCCTCTACGGCTTCACCCGCGACAAGCGAGGCGGCAAGAGCACGTGTTACGGCGCCTGCGCCGCTGCCTGGCCCGTCTACTTCTCGAAGGGCAAGGTCCAGGCGATGCGCGGGGTCAAACAGTCGCTGATTGGCACGGTGCGCCGGAGCAACGGCCGCCTACAGGTCACATACAACGGCTGGCCGCTCTACTACTACGCCCATGAGGGGCCTCGCGAAGTGAAATGCCAGAACGTCGACGAGTTCGGCGGCCTCTGGCTCGTGATGAAGCCCAGCGGTCGGCTCGTCCGCTAGGGCGTGGCGAATCAGGGAGGTGGCGGCGGGCCGCCGGGCGGCGGGCCCAGGTCCTCTTCCTCGACGACCGTTCGGCGGCGGCCGGCGTAGGGGTCGGCCGCCGGCGGCGCTGCGGCACCGTGGTCGACGTAGGTGCTGCGGCGCGATGTCAAAGCGCCGGGACCCCACCAGGAGCGCCACATCATCAGGCTGAGCAGCATGGCGACGAAGCCCACGATCATGAGAATCACGCCGACCGCGTCGACGTTGAAGTCCGTGCTCTTCGCGTTCACACCCCAGACGAGAATCGCTCCTGCCGCGATGAGAATCAGGCTGATGACGACGCCCATGGACACCTCCAGTCGATATCAGCCGGTTGCGCCGGCCCCCGCGCAGGAGGATACAGCCGGGCCAGGACGGGATTCGAGGCTCCAAGGCATGACGCTTCGTCCAACCCTGCGGCTCGGCGCTCATTGTGTTGGAGCCCTCTAAATCCTGTCAGCGCGCGAATAGCGATGTACCGTTGCGAGTCCGGTGGACCCGTTTCTCGATCCCAACGACCGTTTTCGCCAGCGAAGAGCGCAGGCAAGGAGGCGTAAGCGGCTTCAGCGGACAGCAGGCGCGATCGCGCTCCTGCTCGCTGCCGCCGCCGTCGCAGTCGGCGCGGGGGTGATGCCGGAGCGGAGCGGAGACTCTTCGAAAGAGGCAGCAGCACCCAAGGCGCCCAAGAAGAAGGTGGCGCCGAAGCGCACCGGCCCGCCCGTCCCGAAGCCGATCCGCGGCGTCCACGTGACGATGGCGCTGGCGTCGATCCCGGGGAAGATGCAGGAGTACGCGTCGATGCTCGGGCTGAACACGATCCAGCTCGACATCAAGGACGAAAACGGGGAGGTCGCGTTCCACCGCCTGGCGCCGCCGCTTGCACGTCGGGTCGGCTCCGCGATGCGCTACTACGACCCGGTCAAGACGGTCAAGAGGTTGCACGCGGACGGGATCTACGTCATCGGCCGCGTCGTCTGCTTCGAGGATCCGATCCTCTCCGAGAAGCGCCCGGACCTGGCGATCCGGACGACAGGCGGAGGCGTCTGGCGCAACCACGCCGGCCTCGGCTGGACGAACCCCTACGACAAGCGGGTCTGGGACTACAACCTCGCGATCGCACAGGCGGCTGCGAAGGCCGGCTTCGACGAGATCCAGTTCGACTACGTCCGCTTCCCGAGCGATGGAAACATCGACGATGCGGTCTTCCCCGGAAAGCGGAAGGAGGCGATGGCAGTGACGATCGCCCGCTGGGTGCATTACGCGACGAAGCGGCTCAAGCCTCTCGGAGTCAGAGTTTCCGTGGACGTCTTCGGCCTGTCGGCGACCCGCGATCTGGGCATCGGGCAGTCGCCGCGCCGGCTCTCGAAGATCGTGGACGCCATCTACCCGATGGTCT
>JBKJWJ010000278.1:0-2531 GCA_046716905.1 Gaiellaceae bacterium | reverse complement strand
GCGGGTGGGCCACCTCCCACGCAGCTGCCCGAGCTCAAGCGGATTCCGTATCAGTTCCCGCAGACCTACGGTTCGAGCTCCACCGCTGCGGCCGCACGAGAGACCGACGGCCGGGAAGAAGCGGTCGTCTCGTTCGGCGCGTCTGCGCCGGCCATGGTTCGCGGCGCGGTGAGCCGAGCTCTCTCCCGTCCCCGCACAGGTACACCAGGCTCGGGCTCGAGCGGGACGAGCTCGCCCGTCGCCGACCAGTCCGCTTCGCCCGCACAGCCTCCCGCCGCAGCTCCGGCGCCGGTCAGGGATGTCGTGAACCAGGCGACCGAAGTCGCGAAGGTCCTTCCCGTGACGGTTCCGAAGCCGCCCACGGTCGAGCCGCCGCCACTCCCACTGCCTCCTCCGCCACCGGTGGAGCTCCCGACGCTTCCTCCACCACCACCGCTGCCGCCATTGCCGCCACCGCCGCCACCGCCCCCGCTCCCCTAGGCCTGGGGATGAGGCAACGGCATCGCGGCAATGCCGGTAGGGAATCGTAAGGGGACGGATCGCAAGTAATGGGGTCGAGCGGCATCCACAGAGATATGACCCTCCTGCTCGCGCGGCGCGAGGAGCGGGCGTTCGAGCGCCTCTACAGGCGTCACGTGGGTGACGTCTACAGATACGCGCTGGTCGTCCTCAAGGATCCACAGGACGCAGAGAGCGTCACTCAGGCGACCTTCGTGAAGGCCTATCGCCAGCACAAACGCGGCTCTCGGCCGAGGAAAGCCCATAACTGGCTTCTCGGGATCGCGCACGACGTGTGCAGCCGGCGGTCCGGCCCAGAGCCCCGGGACGAGGCTTTTGAGGACGACGCCGTGCCGACGCCGAGCGACGTCAGGCGTGCTCTGGGAGAGCTCGGCTTCGACGAGCGGACGGCGCTCACCATGCGCGAGGTCGAATGCAGGAGCTACGCGGAGATCGCCGAGCTACTCGACCTCGAGGACGGGGAGGTCGAGGCGCTGATCTTTCGGGCCCGCCGCGCGTTCCGCGAGCAGCTCGAGGGCTCGCTCTCGTGCCACCAGGCGGAGCGGGCAATCTCGCGAAGTCTCGACGAAAGCCTTCCGCGCTCCGAGCGCAAGATCCTAGGCGCCCACCTGGAGTTCTGCCCGGAGTGCGTCGAGTTCGACGCGGCGCAGCGGAGTCACCGGACGGCCCTTCGCGCCTTCGAGCGAGCGCCGCTCCCAGACGACCTGCAGCCGTTCAGGCGTCGCCGCCTCCGACCCGGATTGCTGGCGAGAGCGACTGCCGTCGCAGCCATTGCGCTCGTTACAGGCGGAGTGGTGGTAGGGGGAGTCGACCCGCGCCAGTGGGGTCAGGACGCAACCCAGGTCGAGCCGGCGGGCGCAGCGCCGACGGTCGTGAAGACGAAGGTCGCACCGCGAGTCGCCGAGCTTGCGCGGAAGAGTGTTTCCCCGCAGCGGAAGCCCCGCCGGTAGGCTCGCACCGATGGGAATTCTGAACAAGCGAAACGCCGTGCTCGGCTGGACGGCCTGGCAATTCGGCAAGCGAATGGCGAAGAAGAAGGCCAAGGACGCTCTACCCGGCCGGGTCGACGACTCGATGAAGCCGAACAAGGGCGCGATCGTCTCGGTCCTCGCCGCCATCGGCGGTGCGCTCTGGTTCTGGCGCCGCAGCCGCAGCGACGACGACGAGACCACCGAGTAGCTCGTTCGCCCGACACCCGATCCATCGGCACGGGAATGAGAGAGCATTGCCTGAGTCGATGAGGAGGTCGGAATGAGGGTAGAGAAGTCCGTCACCGCAGTCACGTGGATTCCGTCCGAAGCGATCGAGGGCATGCCGAAGCTGCCGTTCGAGCTCGGGATCACGCACTACGACCAACCGCCACCCGACCGGCTCGCGCCCGGCCAGCTCGAGGAGCTGCGGGACGCCGACCGTTTCCGCGAGGCCAATCAGCTGCGTGGCTGGATCGAGGTCGACGACGGCAAGATCGTCGATTCCGGCTACTCCGGCGGCGCCCTCGTCGGGACGACGCACGTCAAGGTCGTGGGCAAGACCCTCGCCTTCCCCGGCGTCAAGTACCCGCTGATCCAGGCCGAGCCGGAGGTCGGGCCGGACTGGGTCAAGTTCGTCCAGAGCGCCGGCGGCCGGATGGGCCTCCCGGCTCCGCGACGCGTGAGCGGCAAGCCGTTCTTCCAGGTCGCCTCGGCATCGGCCTGGACGACGCTCCAGCTGATCGTCTATGCGGACGGGACGTCGAAGCACAAGCTCGCCGGCGCCTCGCCCTTCCCGCGCCACTGGATCTACGACGACGAGGGCAAGCTCACCGAGAAGAGCGGCGAGGTCGACTTCGAGCGCTGGTGGCGCGAGTCCTACGGGCCGAACACGCCGTGGGGCGGTGACGACTCCCCGACCTTGACCGCTGCAGTCGAGTCGGAGCTCGAGCGGGAGCTGTCGAAGGTCGTCATGTCCGACTCGAAGTCGCTCAGCCGGCGCGAAGTCGCGGCCGGGGAGACCCTCGTCGAGCAGGACGAGCC
>JBKJWJ010000277.1:0-3527 GCA_046716905.1 Gaiellaceae bacterium | reverse complement strand
ACCTGGACCTGGCGCAGCGACTCGCTCGCCGCGTCGACGACGAGCCCGAACTGGAGCTCCTCGCTCCGGTCAGGCTCAACGTCGTCTGCTTTCGCCACCATCCCCCTGGGCTGGAAGGTGACCCCCTCGACGAGCACAACCTCGCCTTGGGCCAGGACATCCTCGAGGACAGCCGCGTCTTCTTCGGGACGACCCGCTACGACGGAAAAACCGCCTTCCGTCCTGCGATCGTGAACTGGAGAACCACCGAGCGGGATATCGATCTGATCGCCGACGTCGTCCTCGAACTGGGTCGAGCCCGAGCAGCTCAGTAGAACTGAAACGCGGCTGAACGGGCTTTGCCCGTTCAGCTCCCCTCAGACTCCGAAGGAGCGGAACCCGGTGACCCCGGCTCCCGCGCCGCGCGCCGCGAAGCGGCGACCCGGCTTCCAAAAGGTCGCGGAAAGTCGCAAGACTTTTCGCGAAGGCGAAGCGAGCTACGCGAGTTTCTCGCGGACCAGTTGACTCACTGCTGAGCCGTCGGCTCGGCCGGCGACCTGCGGCATCACGTCGGCCATGACGCGACCGAGATCCTGCAGGCTCGTCGCGCCGTTCTCCGCGATCGCGTCGTCGACGATCTCCTCGAGCTCCTCTTCGCTCAGCGGCTCTGGCATGAACTCCTCGAGGATCTCGAGCTCGAAGTCCTCCCCGTCGGCCTGCTCCTCGCGGCCGGCTGAGCGGAAGGCCTCTTCCGCCTCGACCCTCTTCTTGCGCTCCCTCTGAAGAACCTGGAGCTCCTCCTGCTCGGTGAGGGGACGCTGAAGTTCTTTCTCCGCGGACTGGAGGCTGCTGAGGATCAACCGGAGCGCGTCGCGCCGGTCGTTGTCCCGGTCTCGCATGGCGTCCTTGACCTCGGACTGGATTCGCTCGATGAGACTCATCCGGGCAAGCCTCGCATGACGCCGCCGAGGATGTGCCAGTGGAGGTGGAAGACGGTCTGGCCGGCACCCGCCCCGACGTTGACGACGACGCGGTAATCCTCCAGGCCTTCGGCGCTCGCCGTCTCGGCGACGAAGCCGAGCATGCGCTTCGCCTCCTCCTCTGGGAACGCGGCGATCTCGCGGAAGGTGTCGATGTGCCGCTCGGGGAGCACCAGCAGGTGCGACTCCGCCTGCGGATTGATGTCGCGGATCGCAACGAAACCGTCCGCAGCACGAACGTGATCGCCCTCGCGGACGAGCTTGCAGAAGAGGCAGTCCTCAGGCGGCACGGATGCCCTCCTGAGTGACGGCCTGGCCGCGAACCGGGAGCAGCCGCCCCAAGGGAGCCTCGGGATCGACGAGCCAGGGCGAGTAGTCGTCGCCGTAGCCCCGGCCCGGCCGGTCGACGAGAACGGCGTCCTCGCGGCCGATCTTCGATTTCCACCGCGCGACGCACGCCTCGTGCGAAAGGGCCCGCAACCGGGCGCTCCGTCGTTTCTTCATCTCCGGCCGGATCGTGTCCTCGGCGGCCGTGGCGGTTCCGGGTCGAGGCGAGTACGGAAAGACGTGCACCTTCGTGATGCCGGCTTCGCGGACGACGTCGAGGGTCCGCTCGAACGCCTGGTCGTTTTCGGTCGGGAAGCCGACGATGACATCGGTGGTCAAGTTGAAATCGCTCGTGTCCGCGAGCCGGCGCAGGTAGGTGGTGGCCGTGTACCTCCTCCCCATCGCGCGGAGAACTCCGTCGTCCCCCGACTGGAGCGGGACGTGGAGGTGCCGTGCAGCGGCGGGAGTCTCGCGCAGCGCCGCCAGCAGCTCGTCGCTCACGTGGTTGATCTCGATCGACGAAAGGCGCAGCCGCTCGAGACCGGGCTGGGCTCCCGCCTCGCGGATCAATCGGGGCAGAGTGAATCCGGAATCTCGGTCACGGAAGCAGCCGAGGTTGATCCCGGTCAGGACAATCTCGCGGTGGCCCTGGCGCACCCGCTTGCCGATCTCGGCGAGCACCGCGCCGGCGCGCCTGCTCCGCGACGCTCCGCGGACGAGCGGAATCACGCAGAAGTTGCAGCCGAAACTGCACCCGTCCTGCACCTTGACGAAGGCCCGAACCCGGTCGAGTCTCGCGGCGGCCTGGACGCAGCCGATCGCCCCTACGTCGCCGGCAACCGCTTCGGCGAGCTCCTCGCTCGGCTTCGAGACGATGACGACATTCGAAGGGAGATCGGCGGTGGCCGGCCCGCCGAGGCTCGCGGCGCAACCGGTCAGGTAGACCCGGCGGTGGCTGCGGGCCGCGCGAGAGGCGGCCTGCCGGGACTTCGAGACCGCCTCGTGCGTGACGCAGCACGTGTTGAGGACGGCGATGTCGGCGTCGCCCGGACGCTCCTGGTGTCCGTCCGCGACCAGGCGCTCGCGGACGGTCTGCGCGTCGGCGTGCGAGACCTTGCAGCCGAGGAAACGGACGGAGAACGTCGCCATTTCGCCGCGGAATCTACTGCCGCTGGAACAAGTCGGCTGCCCAGCCGCCGTCGATGCGCCGCTCGCGATGGGCATAGCCGGGCAGCACCGGCATCCGCGAATGGAAATAGCCGGCGGTCACGAGCTGCGCGACCTCGAGGCCTGGAACGAGCGCCTCCACGGAGTGGAGGTTGATATTGGCCAGGCCGAGATCCGCCGTCGGAATCGCCTCCGCGACCACGTCCACGAGCCGAACGTCGATGGTGACTCCATTCGCCTGCGCGTTCCGCTCGGCAGCCTCGATCGAAGCCTGCTCCCGGTCGAGCGCGACGACGGGCTCGAAGCCGAGCTTGGCCGCAGCCACCGAGAGCACTCCGGAACCGCAGCCGATGTCGACAAGGCTTCCACGCTCGAGATCGACGAGAAAACCCAGCACGAGGCGGGTGGTCGGGTGGGATCCGGTGCCGAAGGCGCGCCCCGGGTCGATGACGACGGTGAGCACGTCGGCAGGTGGCTCCTCCCAGGAGGGGCCGACCCAGAGGGGGCCGATCCAGATCGGCCGGTGGAACTCGCGCCAGCGCTCCTCCCACCCCGGCTGGACCGGCGCTGCCGAGACCTCGTCGAAGAGCTCGCGAAGGCGCTTTTCTCCGGCGGCGTCGGTATAGGCAGCAAGCTCGCCCTCACCCTCCTCGAAGCCTTCCGGGTAGAGGTCGAGGAAGGTCGCAAGCGTCTCGTCCAGTCGGCCATTCGGCACGGCGACCGCGACCCGGCGGAGCTCGCCGCCGCTCAGCGGAACGCGCTCTTCAGCTTCTCGAAGAACCCCTCGTCTGACCGGTAGGTGTCCTCGTCAGCCGAGTCGTCGAAGCGCTGGAGCAAGTCCCGCTGCTCCTCGGTGAGCTGGT
Source organism: Gaiellaceae bacterium (assembly GCA_046716905.1). Classification (GTDB taxonomy): domain Bacteria; phylum Actinomycetota; class Thermoleophilia; order Gaiellales; family Gaiellaceae; genus JACDAN01. The sequence goes on along the minus strand of JBKJWJ010000277.1, from coordinate 211 downwards.
GCGGGATGGAGACGTTCACGAGCACCCGGTGGTCACCGCGTCCGAATCCCTGGAGGACGGGCATCCCTCTCCCGCGCAGGACGCGCAGGTAGCCGGGCTGCGTGCCCGCCTCGAAGTCCAGCTCCTCGTCTCCGTCGAGCGTGGGAATCGAGACACGCGCCCCGAGCGCCGCCTGGGTCATCGTCAAGTCGACCGTCGAGAAGATGTCGTC
>JBKJWJ010000276.1:0-5850 GCA_046716905.1 Gaiellaceae bacterium | reverse complement strand
CGACCGCCCTTGGTCGCTCGAGGCGATCATCGAGGCCTGCGGCGGCGAGCCCGTCGACTACCCCGCGAAGATCAAGTGCTGCGGGTTCCCGATCATCCAGGCCCGGGAGGAAACGGCTCTCGGTGAGCTGATCCAGCCGATCGAGCAGGCGATGGAGGCCGGCGCCGACGCGATGGTCACGCCCTGCCCGCTCTGCCACCTCTCGCTCGACGCGTGGCAGCAGAAGCTCGAGGCATCGACGGGCCGCAGCTTCCAGATGCCGATCCTCCACCTCTCGCAGCTGATCGGCGTCGCGGCCGGCCTGGAGGAATCGGAGCTGAAGTTCAAGCGTCATGTGGTGCCGATGACGCCCGTGCTCGAGAAGCTCGAAGCCTGATTCCGGCTGCGCTGCTGGCCCTGGCCGGCGCAGGCGCCGCGGGTGCCGCAGCCTGGGGCTGGTTCGAGGCCGGGTGGGTGCGGTTCGAGGAGCTTCCTGTGAGCCTGAGCAGACTGCCGCCTGAGCTGGACGGCCTGCGCATCGCACATCTCTCTGACTTCCACCTCGGCGTGCCTTCGCGTGGGACGGCGGCCGTCGAGCGGGCCGTGGACTGGGTCGAGGAGCGGCAGCCGGACCTGACGCTCATCACGGGTGACCTGCTCTCCCGTCCTCGTGGCGAGATCAGGCTGCGCGAGCTGATGGCGCGGCTTCCGAACGCCTACGCCGTCCTCGGGAACCATGACTACGCGGTCACGAAGGATCCATTCTCGCGCCCGGTCGAGCTCGCCGATCTCTCGCCTGCCCGCCTGCTCAGCGACGAGGCGGAAACGGTGGAAATCCGCGGCCGCCGGGTCCAGGTCGTCGGTGTCGATCCACGGTCGTACCGCCATGGGCGCGCCAACCCGGAGCGCCTGGCAGACGAGAGCGCCGACCTCCGGATCCTCCTCTGTCACTTCCCGGCGGTGATCGACCGCCTCCCACCCGGTGTGTTCGACTTGGTGCTCGCCGGGCATCTCCACGCCGGTCAGGTCACCCTCCCGTATCCAGGAGGACGCCTGCGGCTGGCGCATCTCCGGTGGACCTACGTCGAGGGGCTCTACGAGCGGCCCGCCGGCGTCCTCCATCTCTCTGCGGGCCTGGGGACGACCTTCGTCCCGTTCCGGTTCTTCGCCAGGCCCCAGGCGACGGAGCTAGTCCTACACTCGATGCAATGACCACTCGCCTTCCGGGCCTGACGGGCGCGACGCTTCCGAGCGCGCCCACCGTCTGCCATGACTGCGTGTTCTGGCAGTCCAAGCCCGGGCGCAGGACGTCGAAGCGGAAGTGGATCGAGAAGGCCGAGGACGACTGGGGCGCATGGGGAACGCTCTACGTCGACGACGACGGGCGCGTGCTCGGCTCGATGCAATACGGGCTCTCCGAGCTCTTCCCGCGAGCTGAGAGTCTCCCGGCGGGCCCACCGTCCGACGACGCAGTCCTCGTCACCTGTGCCTACCTGGTCGAGGGCTCCGCGCAGTGGGTGATGCAATCGCTCTTCCTCGCGGCAATCGCCGACGTGCGCGAACGGGGCGGCAAGGCGCTGGAGGCATTCGGCTACCGCTACGTCGAGGGTGAGTCGGCGGTGCAGCGGTTCCTTGTCCATCGAACGGTGTTCCCGAGCGATTTCCTGGCGGACTTCGGCTTCCAGACAGTGCGGCGGCTCGGTCGCGTCGAGCTCGCGCGCCTCGAGCTCGGCGGTCTGGAATTTGCAACCGAGGGCAAACGGGCGAAGTTGCTGCGGGTCGTGAAGGAAGCGCTCGAGCCCGAGCCGTCCCCGGTTCCCCGGCGTCCGTAGCCGTTCGGGCCAGGTCTTCGTGCCTAGTTGTCCGGCGAGACCTGTTACGCGGAGACGGGTTCGCGCGCGAGAATCAGCTCGGCGACCTGGATCGCGTTGAGCGCGGCGCCCTTACGGAGGTTGTCGTTGACCGTCCAGAGCGCGAGCCCGTTCGACCCGGTCGAGTCCTTGCGAATTCGACCGACCAAAACCTCGTCACGGCCTGCGGTCGAACCGGGGGTCGGTTTATCCTCGAGCGCCAGATGCGGCGCAGAGCCGAGGATCGACCTTGCCTGAGCGGGTGAGAGCGGCTCCTCGGTCTCGACCCAAATCGCCTGCGAGTGGCCGACGAGCACCGGGACCCGCACGCACGTAGCCTGGATCGGCAAGTCGGGGAGACCGAGGATCTTCTGCGTCTCGGCCCTGAGCTTGAACTCCTCGTCGTACTCGTCGCCTACGAGCTCCCAGTCCATCGCCAGGTCGGCCCGCATCGGCTCCACGGCCCGCAGCCGCTCGATCCCCGCATCGCCGGCGCCCGACATCGACTGATACGTCGCGAGCCGAACGTGTCGTAGTCCGGCAGCCTCGTGGAGCGGCTTGAGCACGCAGGCGAGCTGGATCGCCGAGCAGTTCGGGTTCGCGACGATCCGGCTGCCGTCGAGCGCCTCGTCGTTGACACCGGCGACGACCAGCGGCACTCCGTCGGTCAGGCGGAACGCGTCGGACTTGTCGATGCAGGTCGTGCCTGCCTCGGCCGTCGGGGGCACGAGCTCCGAGCTCGGGCCGGTTCCGACCGAGAAGAAGCAGAGGTCGAGTCGAGCGGCGGCGAGAGCTTCCGGCTTCGCCTCTTCGACGGTCAGCGAGCCATCGCCGAACGGCACTTCGCTGCCCGCCGAACGGGAGGAGGCATACGCGCGGACATCCGAGAACCCACGCTCGGCCAGGAGCCCCAGCGTCACGGTCCCCACGGTTCCGGTCGCGCCGACGACTCCGACGCTAGTCATGGGCGCGGATCGCCTCGGTCTGGTCGAGCTCGAAGGCAGCGTGCAGGGCGCGGACGGCGTCCTCTACGCGCTCGCGGTCGATGAAACAGGCGATCTTGATGGGTGAGGTGCTCACGATCTCGGGCTCGACTCCGAGTTCCGCCAGGGTCGCGAACGTCCTTCCGGCGACTCCAGGATGCGTCTTCATCCCCGCGCCGATCACGCTCACCTTCGCGAGGTCTTCGCGGGACGACCAGGAGAAACCGAGGCGATCGAGCGTCGCCGTCGTGTCGCCGGTATCGGATGCAGGCCCCGAAAAGACGATCTCCGGGCCGGTCTGGACAATCGTGTCGACGCTCACTCCTGCGTCGGAGAGCGCCTCGAAGAGCTGCGCCGGCGCGGCCCCGTCCACGCGGTACACAGACTCCTCGAGCGTGTGGGTGACGCCGGAGATGATCGCCTTCTCGAGCATCCGTTCGTCCTCCTCCCGGATCCATGTCCCCGTCGCTTCGCTGAAGCTGGAGCGGACATGCAACTTGACGCCGTGACTTCGAGCGAACTCGACCGAGCGTAGCTGGAGCACTTTCGCGCCCGACGCGGCCATCTCGAGCATTTCCTCGTAGCTGACCGCGTGGAGCTTGCGCGCGTTCGGCACCACCCGCGGGTCGGCGGTGAACACGCCCTCGACGTCCGTGTACATCTCGCACGCGTCCGCCCCGAGGGCTGCGGCCAGCGCCACGGCGGTCAGGTTCGAGCCTCCGCGGCCGAGGGTCGTCACGTCGAAGGCCGTCGACACGCCCTGGAACCCGGCGACGAGGACGATCCGATCCTGGTCGAGGGCCTCGTGAATCCTGCGAGCGCGCACGTCCACGATCTTCGCCCGGCCATGCACCGTGTCGGTGACGATCCCGGCCTGAGAACCGGTGAGTGAGATCGCCTCGTGGCCGAGGTCGTTGATGGCCATGGCCGCGAGAGCGCAGGAAACTCGCTCGCCGACCGAGATCAGCATGTCGACTTCGCGGGGAGCCGGCGTGGAGGAGACCTCGTGGGCCAGGCGGAGCAGCTCGTCCGTCGTGTCGCCCATGGCTGAAAGGACGGCGACGACGCGGTTTCCGCCCTCCCGGGCAGCAACCAGGCGCCGCGCGACGACCTTGATCCGCTCCGTGTCGGAGACGGACGTCCCGCCGAACTTCATGACGACGGTGCCCGAGGGGCCCGGCGCCTCGCCGGAGATCGCTGGTAGGCCCTCGTACTGCGTCGTCGCCACGGTCAGAGTCTCCTACACCTCCCGGCGGCCGGAGAGTGCGCGCCCGAGCGTCACTTCGTCCGCGTACTCGAGATCGCCGCCGACAGGGAGTCCGCTGGCGAGCCGAGTGACCCGGACACGGCCGCGCAGCCTGTCGGCGATGAACGATGCCGTCGCCTCGCCGGTCGTGTTGGGATTCGTCGCCAGAACGACCTCGGAGACGCCGTTGGCGTCGACCCGCCTGAGCAGCTCGTCGATGCGGAGATCCTTGGGATCGACGCCGTCGAGCGGAGAGAGCGCACCGCCGAGCACGTGGTAGAGGCCGCGATACTCGTGCGTCCGCTCGAGGGACATGACGTCGGCGGGCTGCTCGACGACGCAGATGACTGCCTGGTCACGGCGAGCGTCGCGGCAGATCTCGCAGGTCTCGTCCTCGGTCCAGTTTCCGCAGGCGACGCAGAAGCGGACGCGCTCCCGTGCCTCCTGGAGCGCACCGGCGAGCGCGAGGGCCTCGTCCTTGTCGGTGCGGAGCAGGTGAAAGGCCAATCGGTGCGCGGTCCGGCTCCCGACGCCGGGAAGGCGCGTCAGCTGCGCGACGAGATTCTCGATCGCTGGGCTGAACACGTGGCCATTGTGCCTGTCCGGATCGGACCCGATGGGCGACGGACCTCCGTTTCGGCCCGGTCGGCGCGGGGTAGCAACCCGAGACCTGGGAGGCCAGACGCGGCATCGTCATGGCCGGCCATAAGGGAACAACCATCTCGAGGACATCGGCGCCGATCGAAATCGGGGCCTCGTGTACGTGCCCTGCCCGGCCTGTGTGCGGGCTGTCCTGCTCTCGGCGAAGAACCGAGTCGCGGAGGATCCGGAGACCTACGAGTGCGCGAGGTGCCGCGCGCTCTTCTACCTGTCTCCGGATCCTGAGAGCTAGGCCGTCGCGGTCAGGAGCGCAGGCGAGGAGCTACTCACGAGCAAGCCGTGGAGCTGCGCCCAGCGGCTGGCCTCGGTCCGATTCGCGACGTCGAGCTTCCGGTAGATGTTCGACAGGTGGAACTTGACCGTCTGCTCGGTCACCCAGAGCATCCGGGCGAGCTGCGCGTTCGAGTGCCCCTCGGCCACGAGCCGAAGGATCTCGAGCTCGCGACGCGTGAGCCCCGGTTCGTCGTCGATCTCTGCAGTCGCCTGCACAGGAGCGGACGCGAGATTGCGCCGGCCTGCGAGGTAGACCGAGTGCGAGAACGCCTGCCGCACGGCCGATGCCAGATCCTCCGGATGCGCTGTCTTGACCACGAACGCCGAGGCGCCGGCGACGAGCGCGGCGTCGATCTTCTGGGCGTCCTGGTGCATCGAAAGGACGATGGAGCGGACGGAAGGCGCAGAGGCGCGGGCGCGCTCGATGAGCGCAAGCCCGCTCAGCTCGCCGTTCACGCCTTCGAGCTCGGTGATCAGGAGGTCGGGCCGGTGCTCTTCGACCAGCGAGAGAGCCTCGGACGTGGAGGTCGTCTTTCCGACGACGCGGATCGAGATCCGCTGCAATACCTGCTCGACTGCGTCGAGCCACATCGGGTGGGAGTCGCAGATGACTCCCACCTGTTCAGAGGAACCATTCACCGCAGGGGAACCATTCACCGAAAGGGCCGCCTTTCAGAGTTGTGGAAAAGGTTGTGGGAAAAACGTCTAGTGGGTGATAACGCACTTCGAGTAGTTTGGGAAGGCCTTAAACCTAGCTATTGGTCTAGGTTTGGGCGAAACAGGCAGGATTCTCACCCTTTAGGAGGTGGTCATAACGAGCTAGACGGGGAAAACCCCTGTTGAAAACCTGTGGAACGCG
>JBKJWJ010000275.1:0-3525 GCA_046716905.1 Gaiellaceae bacterium | reverse complement strand
AGGTCGTACCGCCCCGCATACCTGCTGGACGCGTTCGGCATCGACTCCCAGTCGACCACGATCCCGTCAAGGTACTGGCGTGCGTCAGGCAGACCCGGGAAATAGGCCCAGCCGAGGTACGCGCCGGCGGTGGTCGCGTAAAGGTTGAGCGCATTCCAGCCACCACGATGGAGCGCAGTCTTCATCGCGCGCTCCTCGCTTGTGCCCGGCCCCGCCGCTTGCCACGCTGCGTTGTCCGTCCGTGTGACCCCGACGAGCTTGAACGAGAAGCCAGTGGCCGCCCCGCCGTAGAACCCAGCGAACGCGGCGTTCAGAACATCCATCTGGTCGTCGATGATCGTTTGCGAGATGTTCCCGACGCCGCCGGCATGGACGACGTGGAAGTAGACCGGAACGGAGGCTCGGAACGACTTGCCGCCCTTGCCTTTCGCGCTCGCGGGCAATTCCTCGACGGTCTGGTTGAGCGCCGGCTCGCGCGCCACATCGCCACGAGCTGACGCTGCGACCGACTCGAGCCCGTTCAGCCCGTCGAAGACGGTCGGCTCGCAGGCCGCCGAAGCGCTGGACGAATGCGTGCCTGCCGCTGCAGGCGTCACGGTTGCCGCGGCATAGAGCCCGATGGTGAGCGTGATCAAGATCACGACCCGCCACGGCGCAAGCCGCCTATCTGCTTTCAGCATGTACTGCCCCCTCAGAATGATTGACCCCGTCGGGATACGGTATCGCGGTTTTCGGCCCAATGTGAAGGGGATCACCCGAAGGAGGCATACGCGGCATGATGGAAGCGTCGATACCTGGGGCAACCCACCTCCCCCACCCCTCATGAAGTGGCCCTCTGGGCCGCTTCGTTTGAGAAAAGAGACCGGCTCCCCAGCCGGTCTCTTTTCTTTTGCTGAACAGAGCGACGAAGGGCCGGCGTGAGCCGGCCCTTGGGGTGGAACCGAGCCCCGGGGGTCGTTACATCATCCCGCCCATGTCGGGCATTCCTGCGCCGGCGCCGACCGGGTTCTTCTCCGGTGCCTCGGCGACGATCGCCTCCGTGGTGAGGATGTTCTTCGCGATCGACGCAGCGTTCTGGAGCGCCGAGCGGGTGACCATCGTCGGATCGATGATCCCGGCCTTGACCAGGTCCTCGACCTCGCCGGTGTCGACGTTCAGTCCGTGCCCTGGGGCAGCGTTCCGAACCTTGTCGACCACGACCGAGCCCTCGAGCCCTGCGTTCGCGGCGAGCTGCCGGATCGGCTCCTCGAGTGCCCGCACGATGATGTTCGCGCCGGTGCGGTCGTCGCCCTCGAGCTTGTCGAGCTTGATCGACTCCGCGCCGTTCAGAAGCGCGACTCCACCTCCCGGGACGATGCCCTCCTCGAGCGCGGCCCGGGTGGCCTGCACGGCGTCCTCGACGCGGTGCTTCTTCTCCTTCATCTCGGTCTCGGTCGCAGCGCCGACCTTGATAACGGCAACGCCGCCGGCCAGCTTCGCGAGACGCTCCTGGAGCTTCTCGCGGTCGAAGTCGGAGTCGGTGTTCTCGATCTCCGCCTTCAGTTGCTTGATGCGACCCTTGATGCCCTCGGCGTCACCTGCGCCGTCGATGATCGTGGTCGAGTCCTTGTCGACGACGATCCGGCGGGCACGGCCGAGCTGAGCGATCTTCGTGTTCTCGAGCTTGAGGCCCATCTCCTCGGTGATCACCTCGGCGCCCGAGAGGATCGCGATGTCCTCGAGCATCCGCTTGCGGCGGTCGCCGAAGCCCGGAGCCTTGACCGCGACGGCGGTGAAGGTGCCGCGGAGCTTGTTGACCACGATCGTGGCGAGCGACTCGCCCTCGACGTCCTCGGCGACGATCAGCAGCGGCCGACCGGCCTGGATGACCTGCTCGAGCACGGGGAGGAGGTCCTTGACCGCCCCGATCTTCTGGTTCGCGACCAGGACGTACGGGTCGTCGAGCACGGCTTCCATGCGCTCGGGGTCGGTGATCATGTACGGCGAGAGGTAGCCCTTGTCGAACTGCATGCCCTCGGTGAACTCGAGCTCGAGGCCGAAGGTCTGGCCCTCCTCGACATTCACGACACCGTCCTTGCCGACCTTGTCGATCGCCTCGGCGATGATGTCGCCGATCTCGCGCTCACGCGACGAGATGGAGGCGACCCGGGCGATGTCTTCCTTGCCCGAGATCTCCTTGGACTGCTTCTTGAGGTTCTCAACGACCGAATCCACAGCCGTCTCGATGCCGCGCTTGATCCCCATCGGGTTCGCGCCGGCGGCGACGTTCTTCAGGCCCTCGCGAACGATCGCCTGAGCAAGAACCGTTGCGGTCGTCGTTCCGTCGCCTGCGACGTCGTTCGTCGCCGTGGCGACTTCGCGCACGAGCTGGGCGCCCTGGTTCTCGAAGACGTCCTCGACCTCGATCTCACGCGCGATCGTGACGCCGTCGTTCGTGATCGTCGGCGCGCCGAACTTCTTGTCCAGGACCACGTACCGGCCCTTGGGGCCGAGCGTGACCTTCACTGCGTCCGCGAGGATGTTCACGCCACGCTCCAGAGAGCGCCGCGCCTCCTCGGAGAACTTCAGTTCCTTGTGTGCCAATTCAGATTCCTCCGTCTGTTCGGTGGGTTAGGCGGTAGCGCCCGCCATCTCCTTCTTCTTGCCGGCGGACTTCGAACCGCCGCTCGCCACCTTGGCGAGGACGTCCGACTCGCGCAGGATCAGGTACTCGTCGGCGCCGAGCTTGATCTCGGTGCCGCCGTACTTCGAGAAGACGATCTCGTCGCCCTCGCCAACTTCCATTCCGACGAAGTTGCCGTCCTCGTCGCGATTGCCCGGACCGACCGAGAGGACGCGGCCGCGCTGCGGCTTCTCCTTCGCGGTGTCGGGGAGCACGATGCCGCTCACGGTCTGTTCCTCTTCTTCGAGGACCTCGACGATGAGACGGTCACCAAGCGGCTTCAAATCCATCAACCAACCTCCTGTTCAAGCGACTTTGTGACAGTTCTTGGCACTCGTGGGGGCAGAGTGCCGGGTCATTCTAACGGCGATTGCCGGTCCTGCGCAACTCGACGACTTCCGGTTTGTTACAAAGCTCCGAATGCCGAACGAGTTCTCAGCCGGAGGAGTGCTGGTTCGCCGCTTTCACGGCAGGTGGTGGCTCGCCGCAATCCGGCCGGGAGGACGCAGCGAGGGCGTCTGGGCTCTCCCGAAGGGGAACGTGGGCCAGGGAGAGCCTCCCGAAAGGACCGCAGTTCGCGAAGTCGCGGAGGAGACGGGCGTCGAGTCGGTCTCGACCGGGAAGCTCGGCGACGTGCGCTACGTCTACACGCGCGGCGGCAACCACATCTTCAAGGTCGTGAGCTTCTATCTCCTTCGGTATCGCAAGGGCCGGATCGGTGACATCCCCGTACAGCTTCGGCACGAGGTAGACGAGGTCCGCTGGCTTCCCCTCGAGGAGGCTCCGCGGCTCCTGTCCTACAAGGGCGAGCGTGAGATGGCAGAGAAAGCGCTGGCCGCGCTGACCGAAACCGTATGATCCGG
>JBKJWJ010000274.1:0-2792 GCA_046716905.1 Gaiellaceae bacterium | reverse complement strand
CGGATCGGCGCCGTGCGTGTTGTACTCGTCGGCGAACCGCGCTGCAGGATCGGCGGTCCCACGGGCCGCGCTGCCGCCGAGGATGAGTGGCGGCCGCGGCCGCTGCACGACGAGTGGGTCCTCCCGGAGGTTTCTGTCGATCCGCTCCACGTCCTCGGCAAGCATCCGGAGCCGCTCGCTCAGCTCCGGAAAGGGGAAGCCGAAGCGCTCGTGCTCCAGATCCATCCAACCGGCGCCGACACCGACCTCGACCCGTCCATCCGAGATGTGGTCGACGGTCGCGGCCGACTTCGCGACGACGGAAGCCTGGCGGAAAGTGACCGGGGAGACGAGCGTGCCGAGGCGGAGTGTCGTCGTGCGAGCGGCGAGCGCCGAGAGGAGCGCCCACGCGTCCGTCGCCGGCCGCTCGGGCGCCGTCTGGGAGAGGTAATGGTCGGAGCGGAAGAGCGCCTCGATGCCATGCTGCTCGCAGGCCTCGGCGAGCGCGAGCCACTGCTCCCAGGAGACGCCCTCCTGGCCCTCGATCATGAGCGCGACGCGCACCTAGGCCGGTGATTGGGCGAAGGACCACAGGTGGCCCTCCGGGTCGCGGGCGTCGTAGCGCCGGTCTCCGTTCGGCTGCGTCGCCTCCTCGGTGAGGATTTCGGCGCCTGCGGCCCGCGCTCCCTCTCGGTGCGTCTCCAAATCGCCGATGTACGCGTGAACCATCGCCGTCGCATGATCCGCGTTCCTCGGGTTCTTGTAGTCCCCGGTGGGCTGTCCGAGCATCACCGCGGCGCCGTCGAGCCGAAGCTCGACGTGGAGGCCACCGCCACCACCGATCGAGCGCTCGTGCTCCTCGAAGCCGAAGGCCCGCGTCAGGAACTCGACAGCCGCCTCAGCGTCCTCGTAGAACAAGTACGGCGTGATCCGCGTCACGCTGCAACCCTATCCCGGTGCGGCTCAACGCCTACCTCGCGCGGGCGGGAATTGCCTCCCGCCGAAAAGCCGACGAGTTGATCAAGGCCGGGCGGGTCGCCGTGAACGGCGAACCCGGCCAGCTGAACACGTTCGTCGAGTCCTCCGACCGCGTGGAGGTCGACGGTCGCGAGGTGGCGCCACAATCGCTTGCCTACGTCCTGCTCAACAAGCCCGCGGGGGTCGTCACGACTGCGAGCGATCCGCAGGGGAGACCGACCGGCGTCGGCCTCGTCGAGCACGGGTCGCGCGTCGTCCCCGTCGGGCGGCTCGACATCGACACGACCGGCGCCCTGCTTCTGACCAACGACGGCGAGCTTGCGCACCGGCTCGCTCACCCGAAGTACGAGGGCGAGAAGGTCTACGAGGCCGTAGTCGCGGGCGAGCCGGGCGACGACGCTCTCCGGCAGCTCGCCGAAGGCGTCGAGCTCGAGGACGGACCGACCGCCCCGGCCCGGGTCAGGCGCTTGGGGCCCTCTCGCGTCGAGCTCGCGATCCACGAGGGCCGCAACCGGCAGGTGAAGCGGATGCTACAGGCCGTCGGACACAAGGTCCGCCGCTTGCACCGTGGCCGCTACGCCGGGCTGACGGTTGAAGGCCTGGCGCCCGGAACCTGGCGCACGCTCACCGATGATGAAGTGCTGGCGTTACGCTCCCGTCCTTGAGGGGGGTAGTGGCAGCCGTCTTCGCGCTCCTCCTTGCCGGATGCGCGGGCGGTGACGATCGCTCGGAGACCTCTGCGCCGGAGCGGATCGTCTGGGCAAGCGATCGAGACGGGGATTTCGAGATCTACTCGATGTCCCCAGACGGCACGGACGTCACGCAGCTGACTCGAAATGAGACCACGCCCGAGACGGAGAACGACGATTGGTCTCCCGCGTGGTCAACGGACGGGCGGTTGATCGCGTTCACGAGCACGCGCGACCACAAGGGCGACGGGCTTCAGTCTCAGGAGCTCTACGTGATGAACAGTGATGGGACCGGTCAGCGTCGTCTGACAAAAAGCGAGGAAAATGTCCTCGGTGGGAGCTGGATGCCGGATGGCCGCATCGTTTTTTTGCGTTGTGCGGACGGCCTCACGAGCTGCGAGCTCATGGCGATCGATCCGAAAGGCGGAGAGCCGGAGAGGCTCTATCGCTCCAAAGGTGGCGAGGTCGTGTCGCTCACACCTGATGGGAAGCGCCTCTTGATCGCGACGTTCGACTCCCAGGCCGCTGAGGCGACGCCGAAGATCGAGTTGGCGAACCTGGACGGCAGCGATCGCCGGCTGGTGATCGACGACGGTGGAGAGCCTGATTGGTCCGGCGACGGCGGGAGGTTGGTGTTCACGAGCACCAGGGACCGCAACGGCCCATGTCTCTTCACAGAATGCACCGGCTTCGCTTCGGAGCTCTACGCCGCCGACGAGGACGGAGGCGACCGGCTTCGGCTCACCAGGACCGAGGCCGACGAGGTGAATCCTCGTTGGTCGCCCGACGGCAAGAAGCTGATCTTCGCGCGCATCGAAGACGAGGAGCGAGGCTACGAGCTCTTCGTAATGAACGCCGACGGCACCTGCGAGCGGCAGCTGACGGACAACGAGGATTGGGACTGGATGGCCGACTGGGTCGGGCCCGAGGACGGAGAACCGCTCACCTGCTGAATGCCGCGCTACGCTCGCGCCCGTGATCGTCGATTGCGCCGTCTACCGGGAAGGCCGCCGCGCCGGGGGCGAGATCCCGCTCGAGCAGACGTTCGAGGAGAGCCGAGGCGATGGTGCCTTCGCGTGGATCGGCCTCCACGAGCCGACCCCGGACGAGTTCGACGCCGTGAGGCGGGAGTTCGCCCTGCACGAG
>JBKJWJ010000273.1:0-2762 GCA_046716905.1 Gaiellaceae bacterium | reverse complement strand
CGGGAACACCATGAGTCTGCGTACAGATGCCCCAACACGCCCTTCCGTCGGTGCTCCGATGCAGCCGGTCGTCCGCGTCGAGCGGCCGGTGCGCCGCGACATCGTCATTGGAGGGCTGGTGGCGCTGGCCGCGCTCGTGCTCGCCTGTCTCGCGCTGAAAGTGTGGCGCGGCGAGCTCGGCATCCCGTTCGACTACAAGGGGGAGGCCCAGTACTACCTGATGCTCGCCAAGGCGATCGAGGATCACGGCGGCTACCTCGAGAACCCGAGCCTGGGCGCGCCGTTCGGCCAGGAGCTTCAGGACTTCGCCGTGGGCACCGACCGGCTGAACCTCGACCTCCTCCGGTTGCTTGTGCTCCTCGGCAGCCCGGCAGCCGCCGTCAACGTTTTCTTCCTGCTCACCTTTCCGCTGGCGGCAGCCGCCGCCTACCTCGTGTTCCGGCTGCTCGGCGTCTCGCGGGCCGGTGGGGTGGTCGCCGCCCTGTTGTTTGCGCTCGCGCCCTACCACTTCGAGCGCGGCGAGGGCAATCTGTTCCTAACCGCGTACTGGGTCGTCCCGCTCGGCGCCTATCTCGTACTGGCGACGCTCGCCGGAACGCCGCTCTTCCGGAAGCGGGAAGGCGCACCCGGGCTCCGCGCGTACGCCACCTGGTGGAACCTGATGACTGTTGCCTTCTGCGTCGCCGTTGCGTCCACGGGCATCTACTACGCCGTGTTCACCGCCCTGCTCCTGGCGGGTGCGATTGTCGTTGCGCTCGTCGCCCGAGTCGGGCGCGCGGCGGTCGCAGGCGGTGCGATCTGCCTGGCGCTGATCCTCGCGCTCGTGCTCCTGCACTTGAGCCCGAGCATCGCCTACCGCTCGGCCAACGGAGAGAACGCAGCGGCGCAGCGCCACCCGCGCGAGTCCGAGCTGTACGCGCTGAAGCTGAGCGATCTCCTCTTCCCCATCGACTTGCACCGGATCGAGTCGCTGGCGCGCTTCACCGACGAGTACAAAGCGGCGAGCCCGATCCGGTCCGAGTCGATGGGCCTCGGCCCCGTGGCCGCGGCCGGCTTCCTGGCGTTACTGGTCGTCGCGCTCGCCGTCCTGGTCGGCCGCCCGACGAGAGCTCCGCCGGTCCTCCGCCACGCAGCCGCGGCAGCGCTGCTCGCCTTCCTGATCGGGACGGTCGGCGGGTTCTCGAACGTCATCGCTCAGCTCGTCACGCCGCAGATCCGCGGCTGGAACCGCATATCGATCTTCATCGCGTTCTTCGCGTTCCTCGCCGTCGCCGTTGGGCTCGGCGCCTTGGGGCGCCGGTTGGGGCCGCACCCGCTTCGGCGCGCGGCGTTTGCAGCGGTTCTCGGAGTCGTGCTCGTCTTCGGCCTCTACAACCAGGTCACGTATGTCCACGTGCCTCCCTACGAGCTGGCGAGCTCGTACGCGGACGACCGGAGGTTCGTCTCCGAGATCGACCGCCGCCTCCCCGAGGGCGCAGCGGTGTTCCAGCTGCCGCACCTCCCTTTCCCGGAGGGCGGTCAGCAGGCAGGCCTGTTCGAGAACGACCTCCTGCGCGGCTACCTCCACTCTGACGACCTTCGCTGGAGCTTCGGGGCGACGAAGGGCCGGGCCGAGGAGTGGGTCGACGACCTGGCCGGAATACCGAATGCGACGGTGATCGATGCCGCGGCGGCCGCCGGGTTCGCCGGCCTCTACGTCGACCGGTTTGGCTACCAGGACGGGGGGCGGGGCCTCGAGAGCGAGGCGCGAGGCCGGCTGAGCTCGGAGCCGCTCGCCAGCGGGTCGGGTCGGCTTTCGTTCTTCGATCTCAGGCCGCACGCCGGGCGCCTCCAGTCGGAGCACTCGCCAGAGGAGGTCGCAGCCTTCAGGCAGGCCGTGCTCGAGCCGTTCGGCTTCGAGGAGAGCGGGTTCCTGCCGCTGGAACGATCCAGGGCCAGCGGTCTCTGGTTCGCCTGGGCGGATGCGCCCAGTGCCGAGCTGCGGATCGTCAACCCCTCGGAAACTCAGCGGACTGCGCTGTTCGGGGCCCTGCTCGATCGTGTCGGCGGCCCTCCTGCCGAGGTCGTCGTCACCTTCCCCGGCGCCGCGCCGACCCCCTACCGGACGCCGGCGCCGCTCCAACAACAGCTGACGCTGCCTCCGGGTGAGACGATCATCCGCTTCGCGACCACTGCGCCCGAGGTTCCCGCGAGCGCCGCGAACAAAAAGCGTCGGCACTACTTCCGGCTCGCCAGGATGCGAGTCCTCGACTCGGCGTTCGGCCCCTTCCTTCCCGGTTAGAGGGCGGCGACGACGCGCTCCTGCTCCGCGTCGGTGAGGTGGGCGTAGCAGGGGAGCGACAGCACCTCCCGGGCTGCGGCGGTGCTCGCCTCGAGGTCGTCTCCCCGGCTCGCGTCCGCGAACGCGGGCTGCTCGCTGATCGGCCACGGATAGTGGACGGCGGTCTCGATCCCTGCCTCGTCCAGCTCGGCACGGAGGCGGTCGCGGGCGGATGTCCTCAGCACGTAGAGGTGGTGGACGCCATCCGGGCTCGGGCGGCCCAGCGCGTCGTCGTAGGTCGCGGCGATCCGGGCCCGACGGTGGTTGTCGTCCTGTAGCCGGCGAAAACGGACCCGGAGCAGCGCCGCCTGGACTTCGTCGAGCCGCGAATTCGCGCCCAGCCGTCTCGCGAAGTAGCGCGGCTGCTCGCCGTAGGATCGGAGCTCTCGGACGGACTGAGCGAGCCCGGCGTCGTCGGTGACGACGGCGCCGCCGTCGCCGA
>JBKJWJ010000272.1:0-9963 GCA_046716905.1 Gaiellaceae bacterium | reverse complement strand
AATACAACCTCGAGCGGCCGGAGCCGACGTTCCATCCCGGGGCGCTGATCGTCTACCGCGCGCGGATGGAGGGCTTCCTCATCAGCGACTACGCGCACCGGTTCGACGAGGCGGCGATGCGGCTCGCACGCTGGGTCGCCGAGGGGAAGATCAAGTGGCGCGAAGACGTCACCGAGGGGCTCGAGAACGCTCCCGCCGCCTTCATGGGCATGCTGCGAGGCGAGAACCGCGGCAAGGCACTGGTCAAGGTCGCCGACCGCGACCAAGCCAAGTAACAAGTTGTTACTTGCCCTAAGGGTCAGCGTCTAGAGCTCGGGGACTCCAATCCCGGAGAGGTGGTCGACTAAGGCCTCCGGCGGCCGTACGCGAAACGCGACGTCGGCAAGGACGCTCGCGGTGCTGGGATCGCGGCGAATGCGACGGGATTCATGAACGAGCAGGCGCACGCGCTCGTAACTTGGCCTGGTTAAGCCAATTCGGTCGGCCTCATTCCCGACGCGCCGGCAGGTCTCGGCGATCGGAATGGCACGGTCGTCGGTCCGGACGAGCGTCTCGAGGAGCTGCGGTGACATCCGTGCGGCGAATCTCGGCACTGCCCGACTATGCCCCTGACGGGCCGTGAGAAAAGTGCCAACTCAGCGCCATTCATCCCAAGTAACAAGTTGTTACTTGCGCTAGAGGGGCGGGGCGACGCCTTCCGCCCCTGGGACTCTCGGGCCTGGGATGCCGCGGAAGCGATAGGGCTCCGGCTCCCGGCCCGGTTGGACGATCCACGCCTCGCCCGTTCCCTCGCTGCGCGCTGCGAGCAGGACTGCTTCGGCGACGTCGTCCGGTTGCAACAGCGGAAACCCTGCCGACTCGAGCGACGTTAGAAGGTCGCCGGCCACCATCGGTGTGTCCGCGAAGCCTGGACAGACGGCGTTGATCCGGACCCCGCCCTCTGCGAGCTGCGGGGCGACCGAGCGCACCAATCCGACCACGGCGTGCTTGGTGAGCGCGTAGATCGGGTCGCCCTCGACACCGGTCAGACCTGCGAGCGATGCCGTCACGACGATCACGTCGCCCTCGCTCATCACCCGCGCTAAGCGCCGCACGCCCCACACGACGCCGTCCACGTTGACCGAGACCACTCGCCGGTACTCCTCGTCGGTCAAGTCCGTGATCGCCGCCGTGTCGGTCACGACGCCGGCGTTCAAGCAGGCCAGCTCGACCCGCTCGACCGGCTCCCACGCCGCCGGATCCGTGACGTCGAAGCCGTCGGCGAGATCGACAGCTTGCACCACGGCGCCCTCACGCTCGAGTCGCGCGACGATCGCGCGGCCGATCCCGCCCGCGCCGCCGGTGACAAGGGCGGTCCTAGGGAACAAGGACGACCTTGCCGACGTGGCGCCGCGCCTCGATCAGCTCGTGGGCCTCTCCAACGCTCTCGAGCGGGAACGTCGCTCCAACCAACGGCTTGACCGCGCCGGACGACCACAGTTCGAGCACCTCGCCGATCGCTCCGCGCACCAACTCGGGATCGTGCCGCATCAAACGGCCGAGGTAGAAGCCCTGCATCCCGAGGTTGCGCCCAACGAGTGGCGCGGGATCTATCGGCTCCCACCAGCCGCCCGCAAATCCGAGAGCGACGACGGTCCCCAGCGGCTTCAGCACGCCGAAGCTCTGCGTGAAGATCTCGCCGCCGACCGGATCGAGGACGACATCCGCGCGGACCTTCTCCGCGACCTCGTCGTAGCCGATCGCCCGATCCGCGCCCTGCTCGAGCGCGACGCGCCGCTTCTCCTCCGTGCTCGCCGTCGCCACAACCTCGGCGCCGAGGTGCTTCGCGAGCTGGATCGCCGCCGACCCCACCCCGCCCGAGCCCGCATGCACCAGCACTACCGACCCCTCGCCGACGCGCACCTGCCGCGTCAGCGGAATCCACGCCGTCAAAAACGTGAGGAGGAAGCCGGCGCCTTCCTCGAAGGACGCACTGCCCGGAAGCGGCACGAGCAGGCGCTCGTCGACCACCACCTTCTCCGCGTAGCCCCCGCCGGACGGAAGCGCCATGACGCGGCGCCCGTCCACCTCGCCGGACACCTCCGAGCCCGGAATCGTCGGCAGCTCCGGCGGCTGCGGGTACCGCCCCTGCCGCACCAGGACGTCCGCGAAATTGATCCCCGCCGCACGCACCTGCACGACGACCTCGCCGTCGCCGGGCTCGGGGTCAGGAACCTCGGCGACCTCCAGTTGCTCCGGGCCGCCCGTCTTGCGAAGGACGACCGCTCTCATCTGTGCCTTACGACGACGCCGGAACCTGCTCTTGCGCGAACTGCTCCCGGAGCGCTGTCTTCTTGAACTTGCCGACGCTCGTCTTCGGGATCTCGTCCACGAACTCGAACCGGTCGGGCAGCCACCACTTCGCGAACTTCGGGGCGAGGTGGTCACGCAGCTGATCGGGGGTCACCGACTCACCCTCCTTGAGGACGATCGCGGCGAGCGGCCGCTCCGCCCACTTGTCGTCCGGGATCGCGATCACCGCCGCTTCGGCCACGGACGGGTGTGCCATCAGGGCGTTCTCGAGCTCGACCGACGAGATCCACTCGCCGCCGGACTTGATCACGTCCTTCGACCGGTCCTTGATCTGGATGAAACCGCGCGGATGCATGCTCACGATGTCGCCGGTCTTGAACCAGCCGTCGGCGGTCCACCGGTCGGCCTGGGAGTCGTCTTCGTAGTAGCCGTCGGCGACCCACGGCCCGCGAACCTCGAGCTCGCCCATCGACTCACCGTCCCAGGGCACCTCTTCGTCGCCGGCGCGGACGCGGATCTCGACCAGCGGCAGCGGGATGCCCGCCATCGCGACGAAGTCGAACTTCGTGTCCTGGTCGGCGTCCTGGATGTCGCCGATGAAGTCCGAGACCGATGCCACCGGCGAGGTCTCCGTCATCCCCCAGCCCTGGACGACATTCAGCCCGTGACGCTCCTTATAGGCGGCGATCATCGCGCGCGGCACGGCAGAGCCCCCCACGAGCATCCCCTTCATGTTGGACAGGTCCCACTTCCCCTCGCTGGCATCGAGCATCTGCAGCATTCCGAGCCAGATCGTGGGCACCCCGGCGGTCCACGTGACCTTCTCCTCGACGAAGTCCTCGAGCAGGCTCTCAGGATCGAGGTGCGGGCCGGGGAAGACGAGCTTCGTCCCCAGCATCGCGGCGAGGTAGGGATAACCCCAGGCGTTCGCGTGGAACATCGGCACCACCGGGAGCAGCGTGTCGCCGTGCGCGACGCGCATGCCGAGCGGTGAGGTCGTCGCCACGCCGAGGGCGTGGAGCATCGTCGAGCGGTGCGAGTAGACGATGCCCTTGCAGCGTCCGGTCGTCCCGCTCGTGAAGCACATCGCCGCCGCTTCGCCCTCGTCGAGCTGCGGGTCTTCCCACTCGACCGGGCTCGCCGTAGCCAGCAGCTCCTCGTAGGAGTCCTCGACGACGAAGACGTGCTCGATCTTCGTCCGATCCTTGAACTGGTCGAGCAAGGGGAGGAGGCTCCGGTCGACGATGATCGCCTTGTCGTTCCCGTGCTCGGCGATGTACGCCAGGTCGTCGGGGTGGAGCCGGAGGTTCAGGGTGTGCAGCACGAACCCGCCGCAGGGGATCCCGAAGTACGCCTCGAGGTGCTGGTAGTGGTTCCAGCAGAGCGTCGCGACGCGGTCTCCGCGCTCGAGCCCGAGCTTCTGTAGGGCAACGGCGAGCTGCTTCGCCCGGCCGGCCATGTCCCGATACGTGTAGCGGTGGAAGCTCTTGTCGGGGAGCCTCGTGACGACCTCCTTGTCCCCGAAAAAGGTCTCGGCCCGACGCAGCAGCGTGGGGAGCGAGAGCTGGTAATCCATCATCAGGCCGTCCATCGCCGATTGCCTCCTCGCGTTGGTTCCAGGGAAATCGTCCTCGATTTCGGTGCGCGGGGCAAGCTCAGTCGCTTCGGCTGAAGCTCTGGCGGCGCGGGAGATCTCTCTCCACGTCCACCAGCTGCCCGTCGCGGCCGACGTAGCCGCCCTTGCCGCCGACGACGAGCATGACCAGCTCTTCGTCGGCCGGGTTCGTGACTTTCCTGGGCGTCTTCGACTCGACATGCACCACGCCGCCCGGTCCGAGCTCGAACTCCTCGCCGTCGACCTCGAACACCGCCCTGCCTCGATGGACGAAGTACAGCTCGTCCTGCTCGTCGTGGTAGTGCAGAAAGCCCTCGAACCCCGGCGCGTAGACGATCCCGTTGACGCCGAACGCCTCGACGCCGAGCGCCTGCCGGACCTTGCGGAAGCCCGGCCCCTCTCCCATCTCGTCGATCGATCCCTTGCTGTAACCCATCACGTCCCTCCCAGAACTCGTTGATAGACCCGGTCACGAAGTCGATCCGGCAGCCGCTCGACCCCCGCGCGGATCCTCGCATCCCGGCCGACGAGGTAGCGGGCCCTCGGCCGGCCGGCAGTCAGCGCGTCCTCGATCACCTTCGCGACCGCCTCCGCCGGTGCCCCCGAGGCACTGCGCTTCAGTGCGAACGCCCTAAATGCCGCGAGCTGGTCACCGTAGAGCGTCAGCGCCTCCGCCGGAGGATCGGGCCGATCGCGCGTCCACATCGGCGTCTTGATCGTTCCCGGCTCGACGATCGCGACGTGGATCCCCCACGGTCGCAGCTCGACCCGCAGCGCGTCGGTCATCGCTTCGAGCGCGAACTTCGACATCGCGTAGGCGCCGAGGAACGGAAGCGAGCTGCGCCCTGAAATCGAGCCGACGCTGACGATGCGCCCGCGCGCTGCCCGGAGCGCCGGGAGCAGCATCTGAGTCACGCGCAGCTGCCCGACGACGTTCACCTCGAGCTGGCGTCGCAGCTCGTCCGGAGGGAGGAACTCGAGCGGTCCGGCGATGGCGACGCCGGCGTTGTTCACGAGGCCGTCGAGCCCGTCGAGCTCGAGCGGCGGTGGGTCGGTGACGTCGAGGAGGACCTCCTCGGTTCCCTCCGGCGCCTCCCCGGGACGGCGAACGCCAGCGAGCACGCGCCAGCCGGACCGCGCGAGCCTGGCCGCCGTCGCCTGCCCGATGCCGGACGAGGCGCCCGTCACCAGAGCTGTCCGGGTCAATCCAGCAGCCAGGACGCGATCTTCGCGCGCTGCACACGCGCGTGACCGCCGTACGCCTGGATCCAGAGAGCACGCTTGTAGTACTCGTGAAGCACATGCTCCCAGGTGAAGCCGATGCCGCCGTGCACCTGGATCGAGCGCTCGCACGCGGCAACCGCCGCGTCCGCCGCATAGGACTTGGCCGCCGCCGTCGCGATGGGCGCCTGCTCGTCGCCCTCGGCCACGCACCATGCGGCCCAGTACGCGATCGAGCGCGCGAGCTCCGTCTCGACGAACGTGTCTGCGAGCTGGTGCGAGACGGCCTGGTACACGCCGATCTTGCGCCCGAACTGCTCGCGGTCCTTCGCATACTCCACGGCAAGCTCGAGCGCCTTCTTCCCGATCCCAACCGCCTCCATCGCCAACGCGGCCATCCGCTCGTCCTCCGGCCGCTCCTCGTCGAAGAGCGACTCGCCGACATTCGCCCGCCCAGCCTCCTCGAAGAGGACTGCCTGGTCGACGAATCCGAGGTCGGCCGACCCGATCTCCTCCTTCGACCACCCACCGTTCATGAGCGCGTCGCGCGCCTCGCGGCGGAGCAGCTCCTGCTCTTCGGTGAAGGCGAATTGCATCAGCGGCTCCTGGGTAGGCCGAGGACCCGCTCGGCAATGATGTTTCGCAGGATCTCGGACGTCCCCGCCTCGATCGTGTTGCCACGGCTTCGCAGCTGCTGGTGCCGCCAGTACCCGTCGTCCTCTCCGTCGAGGATCTCCATGGCGAGCTTCGTCAGCCGCTGGTTCTGCTCCGACCAGTGGAGCTTCGAGACCGATCCCTCCGGGCCGGGGATCCCGGTCTGCATCAGAGACGTCAAGGCGCGGTAATTCGTGAGCTTGAGCGCCTGCAGCTCGATCCACTCCTGGGCGACCCGGTCGCGGATGATCGGGTCGTCGGCGCCGCGCTCCTTCGTCAGCGCGACGAGCTTCTGCACCTGTGCCTCGAGGGCGCCGCCCAGCGCGAAGCCGAGCGTGCCGCGCTCGTGAAGCAGCGTCGTCATCGCAACCTGCCAGCCCTGACCGATCTCGCCGAGGAGATTCTCCTTGGGCACTTCCACGTCGGTCAGGAAGATCTCGTTGAACTCGGCCTCGCCGGTGATCTGCGTGAGCGGGCGCACCTCGACCCCGGGCGCCTTCATGTCCACGATGATGTAGGTCAGGCCTTCATGGCGCTCGGACTTGGGGTCGCCGCGGCCTACGAGGATGCAGTGGTCGGCGATATGCGCGAACGAGGACCAGACCTTCTGTCCGTTGACGACGAACGAGCCGTTCCGCGCCTCGATCGAGGTTCGCACCGCCGAGAGGTCGGAGCCGGCCCCTGGCTCGGAGAACCCCTGGCACCAGATCTTCTCGGCCGAGAGGATCTTCGATAGGTAGCGCTGCTTCTGCTCCTCGGTGCCGTGCGCCATGATCGTCGGCCCGGCCATGCCGAGGCCGATCACGCCGATGTGGGACGGAGCCTCGGCGCGCGCGAACTCCTCGAGCACGATCGCCTGGTGGCTGTACGGGGCCCCGCGGCCGCCGTATTCCTTCGGCCAGGTCAGTCCGGCATAGCCCGCGTCGTAGATCTTGCGGCTCCACTCTCTTGGGTCACCGGCGGGCAGGTTTTCCTGGAGCCACGCGCGGACGCCATCACGGAAAGCGGCTTCATCCGGGCTGTCGCGGAGGTCCACAACGCCTAGCCTATACCGGGTGATACCGGCAGTAACACGAGAATTCGCCGACGTCGTGAGAGACGTGATCGACCCGGCGGTCGAGGAGGCCGAACGGAATCCACCGCGGCTGGGCCTAGACGGGCGGGTCGAGTTCGACCCTGCGTACCACCGCGCGGGGCGGGCCGTGTGGGCTTCCGGCATCGTTGGAGCGGCCGCGCCCGAGCAGGGTTCGCTCTTCTACCTGCTCGCCCACGCGGGAGAGGGCGGCCACGCCTGTCCTGTGGTGTGCACGTCGGGGCTCGTTCGCGCACTGAGAACGGTCGCCTCGGACGAGCTTCGCGAGCGCTTCTTGCCGCCGCTCCTCGAGACCGACTATGACCGGGCGCAACGAGGGGCGCAGTTCCTTACCGAACGGCACGGCGGCTCGGACGTCGGCGCCAACCGCGTCGAGGCCGTGCCGGACGGAGACCTGTGGCGACTCCACGGCGAGAAGTGGTTCTGCTCGGTTGCCGACGCGGACCAGTTCATCGTCACGGCTCGACCGCGCGGCGCGCCGTCCGGGATTGATGGCATCGGCTGCTTCCTGGTGCCGCGAGAGGGAGGCGGTTTCCGGATCCGGCGGCTGAAGGACAAGCTCGGGACGCGGGCGCTGGCGACCGGCGAGATCGAGTTCGAGGGTGCGCCGGCCTATCCGCTGGGGCCGCTCGAGGACGGCTTTAAGACCGCCGTGACCGTTCTGAACACGTCCCGCTGGCTGAACGCGCTCGGCTCGGCGGGAGTGATGCGGCGGGCATATCTCGTGGCTACGGACTTCGCCCGGGAGCGCACCGCGTTCGGCCGGTCGATCTCGGAGTTCCCGCTCGTGCGGGAGAATTTGGCGGTGATGAAGGCCGAAACGTCGGGGGCGCTGGCGTCGACTCTCGTTCTGACGGAGCTCGTCGACCGAATCGACCGCGGCGAGGCGAGCGACGAGGACGTCAGCTGGCACCGGCTGCTTGTGAATGGGAACAAGTTCGTGACGGCGCTGACGGCGACGCGGGTCGTCCGCCGCGGGATCGAGGCGCTGGGCGGCAACGGGACGATCGAGGACTTCTCGCCGCTCCCACGGCTCTACCGCGATGCGATCGTCTTCGAGAGCTGGGAGGGGACGCACAACGTCCTTTGCGCCCAGGTGCTCCGTGATCTCGGACGCTTCGACGCCGTCGGTCTCGCCGTCGAGCGCGCCGGTGCAACCGACGAACTGGCCGCCCGCCTCCGCCGGTCGGTCGACGATCCGGCGTTCGGCGCGCTGCACGGGCGGCGGCAGTTAGACCAGCTCGTGCGCGCCATTCAGGTGAAGGAGCTTCGCTCGACTGAGCCGGAGAGCGCGGAGCTGCTCGAGCGCCGCCATCTCACGGCGGGCTGGAATCCGGAAGCGGACGCGGACTATCCCGATCTGATCGACCGTGTACTCGCGGACGACCTGAGTTCTTAGCGGCCTTCGGCCTTGTCTCCTCGGAGCGCCCCATGCAGGTGCTCGTCGCATGCGCGATCAGGCGCTCCTGGTCATCGACGATCCGGCACTCGGTCAGGCCGACGGTCTTCCCGCGCGAGATGACCTTCCCGTGCGCAAGCAGCGTCCCCAGAACGGGCGGAGGTAGTTGATCTTCAGCTCCAGCGTGGTGAAGGTCTCGCCCTCCTCGAGGCTCGAGAAGAACGCCATCCCCATCGCGCCGTCGGCGATGTCACAGAGGATCCCGCCGTGCAGCGTGCCCATCGGATTAGCATGCCGCTCCTGCGCCTCGAGCCTCATGGTGCACTCGCCGCCGCCGGCCTCCACGACGTCGAACCCGATCAGCTCGGCGACAGGAGGTGGAATCTTCACAGCATCACGACCGATCGGATCACTTTTCCAGCCTCCATGTCCTCGAATGCCTGCCCGACGTCGTCCAACGTGATCCGCTTGCTGACCATTCCAGCCAGGTCGAGCCGGCCGTCGGCGGCCAGCTGCTCGAGCTTCGGGAAGTCCTCCGCGGGCACGTGGTCCCCGCCGTGCGAAACCAGGATCCGGAGTCGCCGGTCGAAAACGTCCTGAAGCGGGAGGGCCGCCTCGGCGCCGGGCTGCGGGAGCCCGATGTAGACGAGCGTCCCGGCGTGGCCGAGCATCCGGATGCCCAGCCCCACAGTCTCGGGGCGGCCGACCACGTCGAAGACGAAGTCCAGCCGCTTGGCCTCGCCCGTGTGCGTGGCGCCGAACTGCCGGGCTGCGTCGAGCTTGCGCTCGTCCAGGTCGATCGCGTGGATTTCGGCCGCGCCCGCCACCTTCGAGCCCTGGATCACCGAGAGCCCGACAGCGCCGCACCCGATCACCCCGACACGCGCTCCTTCCCAGACCTCAGCGGTCTTCAGGGCGGAGCAGACGCCCGTCGCGACAGCGCAGCCGATCAGGCAGGCCTCCTCCAGGGGAAGATCGGTCGACAGAGGCACCAGCGCGGCGCCGTGGACGACGGTCCTCGTCGCGAAGGTGCCGGTCTGCAGGGCTCCGAACAGGGGCCGGCCGTCGGTCGCGTGCATGCGGCCGCGGGCTCCCGGCGGAGTCCGGCAGAGGTGCCTTGCGCCGCGAAGGCACCAGGGGCACATGCCGCACGGCGAGCGCCAGCCCACGACGACGCGGTCGCCGGGCCGGACGTGCTCCACGCCCTCCCCGACCGCCTCCACCACGCCGGCGCCCTCATGACCGAGCAGCACCGGCATCGTGTGCCCGAAGCCGGTTCGAATCACGTGGAGGTCGGAGTGGCAGACCCCGGTCGCCTCGATCTTCACGCGGGCCTCGCCCGGGCCCGGCTCGTCGAGGTGGATCTCCTCGACGCCGAACCGCTCGAGCTCGCTCAGGACGACGCCGCGATCCATGACGAGTCGAGGTCGCGCGCTCGCTTTCCGCCGGCGAGTGCGAGGGTCAGGTCGGTCTCGGCCATCAGGTGGCGGATCACCGCCTCGACGCCCTCCTGTCCGCCAACGGCGAGCCCGTAGGCATACGGGCGGCCGAGCAGGACGGCGTCGGCGCCGAGCGCGAGTGCCTTGAGCACGTCCGCTCCGCGCCGTATCCCGCTGTCCATCAACACGACCGCCTCTGATCCGAGGGCCTCACGAACCTCCACGAGCGCGTCGAGCGCCGCGACTGCCC
>JBKJWJ010000271.1:0-4624 GCA_046716905.1 Gaiellaceae bacterium | reverse complement strand
GGGTAGGACCGTCTCGATCGTGCAGAGCGTCCCCCGCGGCGACGGCGTCTCGACGGCAGCGCCAAGCCGTGCGAGCGCGGGCAGGACCGCGCCGATCGTGCCCGTCGGGAGCTCGAGACGGGCGCGGACGATCGGCTCGCAAACGACCGTGCCCGCCTGTTCGAGTGCGCGCATGACGACGATCGGCGTCAGCTTTCGGAAGTCGGCGGCCGTGCTAAGCGGTCCCCGTCGCGATGGCGGGCCGTCAGGGACGCTGTACGTGCACTCCGTCATCGTTACGACGCAGTCTGTGACCTGCCAGCGGAAGATGCCTTCCCGCAGCGTCTGGCGCACGTACTGGCCCATGCTTTCCGCGAAACTCCCGGCCGTCTTATAGAGGTACAAGGGGAGTGTGCGAGGGTCGACCTGCACGCGAAAGTCGATCCCCGAGTCGTTAGGCGCCCGATCGATGCGCAGCCCAATCGCGGCAAGGAACGGATTCGACTCCGCGTGGAGGAGCTCGATGGCCTCCCCAGTCCCGATCGGTCGCTCGATGTGGATCGACGTCGTTTCCCGGAATGCGACGTCGAGGCCAAACTCGTTTGCCAGCGTCGCCTGGATGACCTCTTTTTGGACCTCGCCGTAGAGAGCGACCGACAGCTCCTGGCGGCTGTCCTCCTGCCGGACGTTGATCAGGGGATCCTGCTCGGCGAGCTGCGCGAGCGCGACGCGAAGGCGAGCTTTGTCCTCGGCGAGGCTTGGAACGACCACCGTCTCCAGCGTCGGTGGAGGGAACTGATGTGCCTCCTTGGTTCCGGTCTCGCCGATCCGGTCGCCGATCTGAATCTCCTTGAGACCGGAGAGCTTTGCGACAGCGCCTGCCGAGACTGACGAACGCTGCACCGCAGCTCCGCGCTCGAAGACCGCGATCGCGGTGACCTTGTCCTCCCGAGCGGGACCGAAGGGCAGCCGGTCACGCGTGCGGATCGTCCCCGAGAACATGCGGACGTAGGCGAGCTTCTCACCCGTCGGGCCGCGTTCGATCTTGAAGACGGTCCCGGATACCGGTCCGTCCGGATCAACCTCGGATGCCGGCAACAGCTCGGCAATGCCGACCATCAACGGCTCCACACCCGCGCCGGTACGCGCAGACCCAAAGAAAATGGGATGCACAAGCGCGCGTTTCGTCTGAGCCGCGAGCTCGTCACGAAGCCGCTCGTAGGGGACAGCCGACTCGTCCCCGACGTATGCCGCCAGCATCGCGTCGTCGTGCTCGGCCAGCGCCTCGGACAGCCCGGCCCGGAACTCGGCATCGTCCGCACCGGCGAGCGTGAAGGACGCGGCCCGTGTGCCGAGTTCGCGCGGGGTTCCCATCGAGACGATTGCGGGCGTCAAGCGCTCGGAGATCGCCCGCACCACCCGCTCATCGCCGGCTCCGGGACGATCGATCTTATTCACGAAGATGAGCGTCGGAATGCGAAGCCGCTGCAGCGCCCGCATCAAGATCCGCGTTTGCGACTGGACACCCTCAACGGCGGAGATCACGAGAACCACACCGTCCAGCACACTCAGAATCCGCTCCACCTCGGCGATGAAGTCCGGGTGGCCCGGCGTGTCAATCAGGTTGACATGGACGTCCGCGAGTGCGAACGACGCGACGGCCGACTTGATCGTGATACCACGCTGGCGCTCGAGCTCCGTCGAGTCCGTCTGCGTGGTACCAGCGTCGACGCTACCGACCTCGTCAATGACACCGGCTCGATACAGCAGCCGTTCGGTGAGAGTTGTCTTACCGGCGTCTACATGCGCCAGGATTCCAAGGTTCAGCTCTTTCTGCGACACGCGTCATACCCTCCGAATAGGTCACAAAGGCCTGGTCGATGGACATGAACGCGTGGCGCATATCTGCTCCCTGGTCGAACGGCGCCGAGCTACTGGACCGAATCATAAGCACCGTCGTGTTGACCGTGCTCAGAAAATCGACGAAACCTTCGCCAGGCACGACGACTTTCTCCCCTTGGCCCGTGCTGTCAGGTCTTTCTACCCAAGACGAGAAGCCGCACGATCGACACCGTAATGAACGCCGGCGAAGCCAATCGCTCGTCGCGGAGGTTGTGAGGCGTGCTTCGCCCTACCCTGGACACCATCGAGTTCTTTGTCTACAGCCGTGCCGCGCCCGGTGCCGCCGACATAGAAGATGATCCCGCCCTGCACGAGGAGCACTGGGCATACATGGATCAGTTCACCGACGGCATGATCGCCCGGGGCCCTACGCTCGCCGCCGATCGAGCGACCTGGACCGGCAGTCTTCACATCGTCGACCTGTCGAGCGCCGAAGCCGCACACCAGTTCGTTGAGCGCGAGCCTTACAACCGAGCGGGTCTGTTTGCGCGGCACCTCATCCGGCGTTTCAACAACCTGCTGGGCCGAACCATGTGGGAGGCTCCTGGAGGGTCTGGCGACCCTCGCTTCCTCGTCATCGCCCACGCGCCGGCCGAAGCGCTCAGGCACGCACCGGCCGTGCCGTCGCCCGACCTTACGGCCCTGGCGCCCGAGCGCCTGATCGTCCACGGCGAGCTGCTCACCCCCGACGAGGCCAGGCCCGTCGGAGTCGTCCTGGCGCTCCAGGCGCCAACACGACAAGCGGTCGACGCTCTCCTCGAGGGCGGACAAGCACGACTCGATGAGCATCTCGACGTCCAGATCCTCGACTGGGAATTCGGCGGTCGACGCTGACCGACGGCCGTCCGAGGCACCGGACCTGGGTGTCCGCGAAGCCTTCTCAACCGCCTTGCCGCGACCTGTGAGAAGTTCGAGCTCGGCCTTCTTTCCTACATCCTGATGCACGCACTACCACAGCGTCCTTCGCATTTCCTCAGCTTCGTGCAAGTGCGAGGAGCGACGCAATCTCCCCGCCGTCAGCGGCCTGCAGGGCTTCGATGTACGTCTGCCGCGCTGCGGTGGCGTCCTTAGCGGCTAGAGAGACTCCCCACGTGAATCGCTCGCCGCCCAGCACCTCAACCAGCAGATCGGCGGCGGTGCGGGAGAGGCGACCGTTGCCATTGGGGAATGGATGAGTCGCGACGAGGCGATGATGGAACCGAACGGCGAGCTCGTCGGGTTCGTAGACCGCGTTCTCGACCCAGTACAGAGAGTCTCCGAGCAGCTGCCCCATCTGCTCGGCGATCCGCCAGTAGTCGACGCCGATGTTTTTGTTGCTCGTGCGATAGTTTCCCGCCCATCGCCAGACCTCGCCGAACATCCGGCGGTGCAACTGCCTGATGAAGCTCTCGGCTATGAGTTCTGGCAAGCGGAACCTCCGCCCCCGCGTCCAGGACTCGGCACGAAGGATGTTCTCCTGCTCGGCACGATCGAGGTCACCGCGGGTCGAGACCCAGGACGGGATGAGCGCCTCTGCCTCGTCGGGATCGAGCGGGGTCTGGCCCGCGCCGCCGCCGGCCAGGAAGTGCATTGCCTAGGCGCGCCAAAGGCGGCGAGAGTTCTTCAACTCTTCCGCGAGCTCGTCGACGAGACGCTCCTTGTCGAGGGAGTCGTCGACGAGTTGGTCCTCGAGCAGCATCGTGTGCCGGACTCGCTCTGCCTCCTTCAAGGCGACGTCATGTGCGCGACGGTCGACGATCTCCTCCAATGAGTCGTTCGGCACCAGGGCGTAGACGAGGGTGCAATCGAGGGCCTCGGCAGCGCGACGCAGACTCTCGAGACGAATCGATCCGTCGGCTTCGGACCTCTCCAGCTGCGCGACCGCTTGGCGCGTCGTGCCAAGCCGGCCAGCCAGATCAGCCGATGACATGCCGAGCGACTCACGGATGGCCCGGATCCACCCGCGCACCGGCGGTGGCGCGAACGAGCGCCAGCCGGCCAACCGTTCATCGAGGGCCTGGCGGGCTAGCGTCGTAGTCTTCATCTTCTTGAGCACGTTGGCAAGAATAGCAGAACTGACAAGCTAGGGCTTGTCATCGATGCACAGAATGACAATTTATACTTTGTCAGTTAGCAAGTTATTGACAATGTATAGATTGTCATAACTCCTCAATTTGTCAATGTATAGCTTGCCCATGGGAGGTTGAGGGTTCGGGTCCATAACGCCGGAAACGGCGCAGCTCACCGCGGACCACGTTTGGCCCACGCACGCCAAGCGGGCGCTACCATCGGGGTCCGGCGTGGGCGATCCTCTCGCACGAGAGCGCGCTTGAGCTCTCTACGACCTCTCCGACGTGATCCCCAACGCAGTCCACGTCACGCTCCCAAGGAAGAAGCGCACGGTGGAGACTCAGCGCCCTCCGTCTCTGGCGGATCGGGCGGCGCGCAGGGAGCCGGCGTGGGCGCGGGCTTCGGGGTCGCGGCGTGACTTGATCAGGCTCGCGATCGTGGTCATCACCAGCACGACGAGAATGACCACGAGAGACTGCGACGTCTGAATCTCCGGAACTGCGTCGCTCAGGCCGTGCGCCCAGTGCAGCACCAGCTTGACTCCGATGAAGGCGAGGATCAGCGAGAGCCCAGTGGAGAGGTAGACCAGCCGGTCGAGTAGGCCCTTGACGAGGAAAAACAGCGCGCGGAGGCCGAGTAAGGCGAACGCGTTGGCGGCGAAGACGATGAACGGTTCCTCGGTGATCCCGAACAC
>JBKJWJ010000270.1:0-7624 GCA_046716905.1 Gaiellaceae bacterium | reverse complement strand
AGGTAGAACTGTGCTTCTTCGGCCAACGTCATGGCTTGGACAATGCGCCGCCGTCCTCACGCCGCGCTCACACGCGGCTCACGCCGCGGGAGCAAGAGAAAGCGCAAAGGCGAGGTCGCATTCGGCGAGGTAAGTCGACTCGATCAGATGCCACACCGACGCCGTCACCCCAACCGGGACAAGATCCGGCCTCTCTTCGCCTTCTCCGACATGTCGACGAGCACACCGTCGACGAGCCCTGCTCCCGCTTGTACCGCGAGATCAACGTGAAGCCCTCCCACGGGCCCGAGTCGATCACCTCACCCCACCTGGACCGTGTCGTCCTGTCGCTCGTCGGCCGTCATCGGGTCTTCCTCAGCGCCGCCGTGCCGACGGCCGCCTTGACTGACTGACGCCTGCACCTTCACGCGTTCCTCCTGTCGCTCGTGGAGTCGGATGGCTCCCGCCCCCGGGCCCTCACGGGCGTCAAGACGGCAGACGTGGCTCGGCAGCTCTTCGCCAAAGCACGGAACCTCGTAAGACGCGGCTACAGGGCAACTCGCTCGCGCCGGTACCCGAGTCGGTACCGGCCGAGCCTGCCCTGCCGCTGGGCGAGCACGACGTAATAGACCGCTCCCACCACCGGCATCAGGATCGACTGCACAAGCGCGTAGGGCGGAAACACGAGCATCCAACACGAGAACACCCGCAGGTTCGCGACGATCGTGATCAACGCGTAGACCGCGAAGACCCATGCGAGCGTCTGGACGATCACGAACGGGTGCAGGTAGCTGGCGAGCGTCCACCACTTGAAGCAGACGCCGACGTATACCAGCGCGACGTAGTAGAACGTCAGCACCGGCAGCTGCAGAGCGTTCTTGTCGAAGTTCATGACCATGTGCCGGAAGTTGCCGGCCCACCAGAGACGTCGCTGCGCGAACAGGCCCGGCCACGTCGCCGGCGCGTCCGTCTCGACCCGCAGATCGAGATGCCGGATCCGGAGCCGCAACGCGACGGCGATCCTGCCCGTTTCGATGTCCTCTCCCGGCGTCCACATCGAATGCCGGGCCAGGATCGCCCGCCACGCCTTCGTCTTCGCGACCGTGCAGGCCCCCGATGTCAGCCACGCCCGGTAGTGCCGCGAGAGCATCGCCATCCGATACTCGAGCGCCTGGAAGCGGGCCGCCACCGTTCGCGGCTGCTGCACCAGCACCTTGACCGAGCAGACATCAGCACCGTCCTTCTCCATCGCCGCCACGAAATGGGACGGCTGATCGAGCGGTCGGGTGTCGGCGTCCATCCGGATCAGGTACGTAGTATCCACCCGCTCGAGGACGGCCAGGATCAGCGCCGGCGGCGACGGGCTCTCGCAACTGACCCGCTCCACCCGCCACCCCTCCGCCTCGAGCTCGTCGGCGAAGCCGGCCATTCCCGTAGCGCCCACGTCCAGGGCTACGAGCACTTTCGGCTTCAACCCCGACAGGTGCACCCGCTCGTCGAAGTAGCGGCGGTCGCCCCACACCGGCACGACCACCGTGAAGTCTTCGCTGCCGCGGTCGGAGGGGGCGAGCGTCCTCCCCCTCCACCACCCGAGCAGGTTCTGAAAGTCGAACAGGAACAGTCCGACCGCGAGAACCAGCCCTATCGCGTACAGGCTGGCGCTCATCCGGTGAACGGAGGCCGCGTGGCCTTCCGAACCCGCTTCCGCACCACGATCGTCTTCCG
Organism: Gaiellaceae bacterium; assembly: GCA_046716905.1. Lineage (GTDB taxonomy): Bacteria > Actinomycetota > Thermoleophilia > Gaiellales > Gaiellaceae > JACDAN01. The sequence continues at coordinate 5,920 of JBKJWJ010000270.1, read as the reverse complement.
GCAGACTTTCCCCGCGACCTTGAGCCGCTTCGCCCGCGCCGAACCGGGGATTACCTTGCCCGGCGTGCACCTGATCGTCTTCGGCGCTTCGCGCCGAACGACGTCGCCGTTCTGTCCGATCCAGAGCGTGACGATCGTCGCAACGATCATCCCCGCACCGCTGATGCTTCGCATCTCTTCCCCTTTCATCGGTCGCTCAGAGCCACAACGGCTCCCACCCCGGGCCCTCGCGGGCATCGGAGCGGCAGACGTGACCTCTGCCTGGCCGACGAAGATCTCGGTCTCTCCTGCTCGTTGCCGCACCCGCAGACAGGGCCACCGCGAATGCGTCCACACTCGAGCCGGGAAGGTCGTTCGCCGGCACCGGGCAACGCCTTCCAGCGTCTGAGGTTCCGCATGTCTTCCTCCTTCGTTTCGCGCCGAGTCGTGCTCCGGCGCTCGGGCTACAGGCTTCGAGCGTCGCGGCCATCGCTCATGTAGGCCTCACCCGCGGCTCATACGGCCCTATGCGCAGCCACGGCAACGGTGTATCAATTGAGGCAATGTCTCTGGTCGAGGTCCGGTTACTCGGGCCGCTCGAGGTTGACGTCGACGGCTGTCAGGTCGAGCTGCGCCGGCAGAAGCAGCGAGCGCTGCTCGCGCTTCTGGCCCTGCGCGCAGGCGAAGTCGTGTCGACGGACCGCCTCGTCGACGAGCTCTGGGGCGAGACGCCGCCGAAAGCCGCCTTCGGGTCGCTCCAGAACCTCGTCTCCGAGCTGCGCAAGGCGCTCACGCCCGACGTGCTCGTCACCCGCGCGCCCGGCTATCTCCTGGACATCGAGCGCGACGCGGTCGACGCGCACCGTTTCGAACGGCTCACCCGGGAGGCCGGGGAGGCTGGGGCGGAGCAAAGGGCCGCGCTCCTCCGCCAGGCCCTCGCGCTCTGGCGCGGCCCGGCGCTTGCGGATGTCCCGCTCGATCGCTCGGGCACGGAGGCGGCGCGTCTCGAGGAGCTTCGCGCGTCGACCTGGGAAGAGAGGCTCGACGCGGAGCTCGAGCTTGGCCGGCATTCGCACTCGATCGGCGAGCTCGAGTCACTCGTTTCCAAGCATCCGCTCCGGGAACGTCCGATCGGCCTCTTGATGCTCGCTCTGTATCGGTCGGGCAGGCAGGCGGACGCCCTCGAGACTTACCGGCAAGCTCGGGAGAGGCTTGTCGACGAGCTCGGCATCGACCCCTCGCACGAGTTGCAACGGCTCGAGCAAGCGATCCTCCGCCAGGACTCGGAGCTCGACCTTCCGCAGGCTCCGCGTCATCCGGTTCGCGCGGTCGCGTTCGAACAGCCCGAAAGCCGGAAGACGGTGACGATCCTGTTCGCGGATCTGGTCGATTCGAGCGAGCTCGGGGCGCGGCTCGACCCGGAGGTCCTGCGCAGCGTCATGAACCGCTACTTCGACCTGGTGCGCGCCGCGGTCGAGCGCCACGGAGGCATCGTCGAGAAGTTCATCGGGGACGCGGCAATGGCTGCATTCGGCATCCCGACGCTGCACGAGGATGACGCACTGCGCGCGACCCGTTGCGCGGGCGAGCTGCGCAGGTCTCTCGCCGACCTGAACGCGGAGCTCGCCGACGAGCACGGCGTCGTGCTACAGGTGCGGATCGGTGTGAACACCGGAGAGGTGTTCGCCGCCGGCTCGGGCTCCGGCGAGTCCTTCGCCACCGGAGCGCCGGTGAACCTTGCGATGCGACTGGAGCAGGCCGCGCTTCCCGGTGAGATCCTGCTCGGTGAATCGACCCACCGGCTCGTCCGCCATGCCATCGAGGCGGAAACGGTCGAGCCCGTCGACGCGGGCGCGTTGGGGCGGTTCCCCGCCTATCGGCTGGTGGATGTGGGGCCGGCGGTTCGGCCGCTCGGGACATCTTCGCTCATGGGTCGCGCGGATGAGCTGGCGCGGCTGAACGCGGCATTCGCGGGCGTCCAGGCGGAACGGAGAAGCCGCGTCGTCACGGTCGTCGGCGATGCCGGGGTGGGCAAGACGCGGCTTGCTTCGGAGTTCGTTCGAGCGGCCACCGCACGGGCATTCGTGGGCCGTTGCGTGTCTTACGGCGAGGGCGCTACGTACCTTCCGCTGGCCGAGATCGTGCGCCAGGCGGTGCCGGAGCGGCCGCGGGCCGCGATCACGGCGCTACTCGCCGAAGACGAACAAGCAGGCCTGATCGCCGAACGCGTGACGCAGCTCAGCGGACAGGCCGAGGGCGCGGCCTCGACGGGGGAAGTCTTCTGGGCCGTCCAACGGTTCCTCGGGGCACTTGCAGCCGAGGAGCCGCTCGTCGTCGTGCTCGAGGACATCCATTGGGCCGAGCCGACGCTCCTCGATCTCGTCGACTATCTGGATTCCTGGGCCGCAGAGGCTCCGCTCCTCGTCCTCTGCCTCGCGCGGCGGGAGCTACTCGAGGAGCGGCCGGGGTGGGGGTCGCGGAACGGCGTGCTCGTGCTGGAACCGCTCGGTGAAGAGGATGCCGGACGGCTCGTCGACGAGGTCGCGGGGGAGGCGGTCTCCGACACAGCCCGGGAGCGGATCGTTGAGATCGCGGAAGGCAACCCGCTCTTCCTCGAGCAGCTGCTCGCGTTCGCCGACGAGGCGGGGCCGGACGCGCTCGCGTCGGTTCCACCGACGGTTGAAGCCCTGCTCGCTGGCCGATTGGCCCGCCTCGAGCCGGAGGAGCGCGCGCTGCTCGAACGCGCGGCCGTCGTGGGTCGCGACTTTTCGCGCTCCGCGCTGCTCAGCCTCTCGCCGCCGGCCGAGCTCGCGGGACTCGATTCGGATCTTGTGACACTCGCTCGCCGTGGCCTCGTCCGGCCGGTACGGGTCGAAGGAGAGGACTCATACCGTTTCCACCACGTTCTCGTTCGTGACGTGGCCTATGCCGGGGTCACGAAGCAGGTCCGCGGCGATCTGCACGAGCGGTTCGGCGGATGGCTCGAGCAACGGGACGGGGCGGATGAGATCGTCGGCTACCACCTCGAGCAGGCCCACCGCTTCAAGGCGGAGCTCCAGCCGACCGATCCACAGCTCCCTTCGTTGGCAAAGCGGGCGGGCGACCGGCTCACCGAGGCTGGGATCCGCGCGTTCAAGCAGGCGGATGCGGCCGGGGCGGTCAATCGTCTCGCGCGTGCGGCGGCGCTGCTGCCGCGTGCTGATCCGCACCGGCCGTCCGTTCTCTGTGAGCTCGGGTTGGCGCAGCGCGCGATCGGCGAGCCGGCCGCCGGACAGGCGACGCTCAACGATGCGATCTCCGCCGCAGAGGAGCTTCGCGATCACCCGATGGAACTGCGCGCGCGGCTGGAGCATGGTCACCTTCAGCTCTTCACGGGCGAGCTGAGCCCCGAAGAGCTCGTCGGGCTCGCCCAGGACGCGATCGCCGCCTTCGAGTCCATCGGAGACGAACATTCGCTTGGTAGAGCCTGGAGACAGGTTGGCTACGTCCGCGGAGCGATGCAGGGACGCTGCGCAGAGTGGCAGGAGGCAGCCCAGCTGGCAGCCGAGCACTACCGTCGGTCAGGCTGGTCGACTGCGGGATGCGTCTCGGAGATCGCAGCGGCACTCTTCTACGGACCGGTTCCGGTGCCCGCCGGGGCCGAGCAGTGCGAACGGCTCCTGGATGACTCCCAGGATCGTTTGGGAGCCGCCAACGTCTCGGTCTTCCTGGGCGGCCTTCACGCGCTTGCCGGCTGCTTCGAGGATGCGTTCAACGTGCTTGGCGACGCCCAACGGATCTACCGCGAATTGGGCGAGACGTATGCGCTCGCAGACAACAGCGGACGCATCCTGGGTCGCGTTCATCTCCTCGCCTCTGACCCGGAGAGTGCGGAGCGCGTCTACCGCGACTGCGTCGCGGTCTTCATGCGCCTCCGGGATGAGGCGGCGCTCTCGAGCATCGCCTCGGAGCTCGGTCAGGTGCTCTATGCGCAAGATCGCTACGTCGAGGCGGACGAATGGTGCCGAGTCGCCGAGGAGCATGCGCCCGCCGGCGATGTCACGTCGCAGTTTTCCTGGCGAGGGCTGAGAGCGAAACTGCTCGCCCAGGACCGCCGGGCCGATCAGGGATCCGCGGTTGCTCTGGAAGCGATTCGCATGACCGAGACGACCGACGCGCTCACTCACCGCGGGGAGATCTTGCTCGACCATGCCCAGGTGCTGATTCTCGACGGGCGTCACGCCCAGGCCGTAAAGAGAATCGAGGAAGCGCTGGAGTTGTTCGAGCTGAAACAGAACGAGACTTCTGGCCGGGCCGCGCGCTCGCTGCTCGCGGGGCTGGCGGTTGTCTGAGCACGCAAAAGGGGAGCCCTTCGAGCTCCCCTTTTGCCTGCACGCTTTCGCGCGCTTACGGTGTGCCATTGCCGCCGAAGTTCGCGAGCGACAGAGCCGCCGCGACGCTCGCCAGCAGAATGAGGAGCTGCCTGCGGATCATCGCTTGCCTCCTTCCTGGTACTAGACAGAGAATGTCTAGCCAGACTAGTAGGCAAGATATGATTATTCAAGTATAGACATGTAATGATTATGTACAGACTAGTCATGATCTGTTAAGATGCTGTCTATGGCACATGAACCAGGGCTTGGAGATCGCATCCGAGAGGCACGGGCGTCGAAGGGCTGGAAGCAGCGGGAGCTCGCCTCGGAGGTGGAGGTCGAGCCGATCACCGTGTCGCGGTGGGAACGGGGGGCGACGACGCCTGATCTGGACGTCCTACGGCTCGTGGCCGAGGCGACCGGGCAGCCGCTCAGCTACTTCGTCGCAAATGAACAGGAGCGCGCGGCGGGTCCGAGCACCGACGCGGCCGTTCGGAAGCTGGAGCAAGCGGCTGACCGTCTCGCCGCCGAAGCAGACCGCATCGCGGGCCTGCTCGACGAGGTTCGAGCCGAGCTAGCCCGGCTTCGCTGAGATTCGGATCATGAGCGCGTAGGCCGTCGCGGTCGGCGGCCGCTCGTCCGGATCCTTGGCCAGGCCGTGGCGGAGCGCCTGCCAGAACGCGGGCGGGAGATCGTCTCGTGCGCCGCACGGATCGAGCGGCTCCTCCGAGAGGTGGGCGACCGCAGCCTCGGCAAAGGGTCTCGACCCGAACGGCGGTGCTCCGCAGGCGCACTCGTAGAGTAGGCAGCCGAGGGCATAGATGTCCGCCGCCGGCCCGGCCGGCTGACCTCGGATCACTTCGGGCGCCAGGTAGTCGAGCGTTCCGACTACCCGGCCGGGAGTCGTCAACACACTGTCCGCCACTCCACGCGCGAGGCCGAAGTCCGTGAGGGCCGCGCCGTCGGGCCCGAGCATGACGTTTGACGGCTTGATATCCCGATGGACGAGACCCGCCTCGTGGAGGGCGTCGAGACCCGTAGCCAGCTCGCCAGCCAGACGCACGAGGTCGGAGGAGGGGAGAGGGCCATCGCGCGCGAGCCGAGCGGCGAGCGTCTCGCCGTCGACGAAGCGAGACGCGAGGTAGTGGCGCTGGTCGACCTCTCCCGAGTCCACCACTTCCACGAGATGCCGGTGCGAGAGCCGCGAGGCGATGCGGCCTTCCCGCTCGAAACGCCGGCGGAAGGTCTCGTCGCCCGAGAGCTCGCGGCGAAGGATTTTCAGCGCGACGATGCCGCCGTCCGTCTCGCGCTCCGCGCGGAATACGATCCCCATTCCGCCCTCCCCGAGCGGCGAGACGAGGCCGTACGGGCCGAGCCGGTCGCCCGGTTGCAGGTCAAGAAGAATGTTCCCCGCCACGGTCCGAGGATAGTGCGGACCGCCACGACTGTGTTACAACCGGCCTCAAATGGCCGTTGCGCCGCGGATTGGCACCGAGTTTGCCGGTTACCGGATCGAGGCCCTGCTCGGCCGGGGCGGAATGAGTGTCGTCTACAGGGCCGAGAACGCCCGCCTGGGAAGCAAGATCGCC
>JBKJWJ010000269.1:0-4968 GCA_046716905.1 Gaiellaceae bacterium | reverse complement strand
GACTACGGCGGCGTCCGCGCGCTTGACGGTGTCGACCTCGAGGCTGAAGACGGCGAACTGCTCGTCGTGGTCGGGCCGTCCGGTTGCGGCAAGAGCAGCCTCCTGCGGTGCATCGCAGGCCTGGAAGCCGTGGACGGCGGCACGATCCGGATCGGAGACCGCGACGTCACAGACCTCCGGCCGGCGGCGAGGAACGTCTCGATGGTCTTCCAGAGCTACGCGCTCTTCCCACATCTGACGGTCTGGGAAAACATCGCCTTCGGCCTCGTCGTTCGCGAGGAGCCGAAAGTGCTCGTGAAGGAGCGCGTGGCGAGCGCGGCCCGCCTCGTCGGGGCCGACGCGTTCCTCGACCGGCGCCCCTATCAGCTGTCAGGAGGGGAGCGGCAACGTGTCGCGCTTGCGCGGGCCGTCGTCCGGCGACCGGACGCCTATCTGCTCGATGAGCCGCTCTCGAACCTCGATGCGGGCATGCGGTCGCAGATGCGGACTGAGCTGCGCCGCCTCCACCGCGAGGTCGGCTCGACGATGATCCACGTGACTCACGACCAGATCGAGGCGCTGACACTCGGCGACCGGATCGTCGTCATGGAAGGTGGGAGGATCCGTCAGGTCGGAACTCCGGACGAGGTCTACGGTCGTCCGAGCAACAGGTTCGTCGCGGGTTTCCTCGGAACGCCGGCAATGAACTTCCTCGATTCCGAAGCTGCTCGTCCGTTTCACGTCCTGCCCGAGAGAAGCGTGCTTGGGATCAGGCCCGAGCACCTGCGGATCGCCGAGGCCGGAGTCCCGACGCGCGTCGAGCTGGTCGAAGTCGCTGGGAGTGACGCCTTCCTCCACCTCGACCGGGGGCTGGTCGCACGCGTCGAGGCTGCCGGCCGGCCGGCCGAGGGCGCAGAGGTTCAGATCGCATTCGATCGAGCGGATGCCCATCTCTTCGACGAAGCCTCGGGGGAGCGCATCGAGTGGAGGTGAGCGAGCGACGCCAGGTCGCCTTGCTCCTCGCTCCCTACGTCTTCGGCATCGTCGTGCTGATCGCGCTTCCGGCGGTCGTCACGTTCGCCCTCGCCTTCACCGAGTACGACCTGCTGCGCTCGCCGAGCTTCGTTGGCGTCGAGAACTTTCGGGACCTGGCCGGGGACGACGTCTTCGGGATCGCACTGAAGAACTCGCTGATCTTCGCGGCACTCGCCGTACCGCTCAGGCTCGTTGCCGCCCTCGGCCTCGCGCTGCTCTTGCACAGACGATTCGCGGGCGTCGGAACGGCTCGCTCGGCCGCTGCGCTCCCGACGGTCATCCCCGACATCGCCTACGGGCTCGTGTGGTTGTGGCTCTTCAATCCGCTCTACGGCCCGATCAACCTCCTCCTGAAGGTGGGAGGCGACAGCTCGACGACGACCGCCTGGGGTGTGCAGCCGCCACAGTGGCTGACGCATCCGAACGATGCGCGCGCCGCGATCATCGTCATGAGCCTCTTCACAATCGGTGAGGCGTTCGTCGTCCTCCTCGTGACCCGCCAGGGCCTTCCGTCCGAGCTCTTCGAGCTCGCGGCGCTCGAGGATGCGACCGCCTGGGGGGTCTTCCGTCGGGTGACGCTGCCGCTCATGGCGCCGATCCTGCTCCTGCTGCTCGCGAGGGACACGATTTTCAGCCTCCAGTGGACCTTCGTGCCGGCGTTGATCGTCACCGACGGAGGGCCGCCGCCTTATTCCACGACGTACGTGCCGCTGTTCGTCTACAAGACTGCGTTCGAGTACCTGCGGTACGGCTACGCGGCAGCGGCGACGCTCGCCATGTTCGGGCTGACCGCGCTGATCGTCTGGCTCCAGTGGCGGATCGTCCGACGCTGGCGCAGAGGCTTCGCCGTGAACTAGGAGGAGGAGGCCGTGGCCGCGACGCGGGAGACGTTGAGCTCGCGGGCGAGCTCCTTCGCGCGGATTGCGATTCGCTTCGCGAGCTCCGGCTCCAGCACGACGGCCTCGCCTCGATAGGAGAGAACCTCACCGACGAGCCACTCCTCGCCGGCGATCCATTCGCGAACTGCCGACCCGTCCGTGAGCGGCGTCGCCCCGCGCTCGACCTCCCAGCGCGCGACCTCCGGCGAGTACCAGACCCGCACCGGGTGCATGCCTTCGAACCCGTGCGGGTCGAAACCTTCCCGCGGCTCGAAGCCCTCGCGCAACTTCTTGGCGCTGCGGATGCGGTCGAGCCGGAAGGAACGCTCACCGTCCCGGTCTCGATCCCATGTGTGCACGTACCAGTAGGGGAGGCGCCGTTCGAGCCGATAGGGCTCCACGGTTCGCGTTGTCGAATCCTTGTCGCCCTCTTTCAGGTGCTCGATCGCGACCAGGCGGCGCTGGTCGATCGCATCGCTGAAGGTGCCGACGAGGTCTTCCTCGTCTCGATCGACGTCAGGCTCGGGGGTCTGGGCGAGCGCGAACTCCCCGAAGGTGTCCTCCAGCTTCTTGCGCACCCGGTCGAGCGGCGTATGCGCGTCGGCGGCGATCATCGGCCCGACGAACTCCAGAGCAAGGCGGATTGCGCGGGCCTCGAGCGGCGTCAAACGAGGGGAGGCGCGGAAGGTGTCGCCGAAGAGCTCCTTGTCGACGTGGACGTGGTCACCGCGAAGCTCTGCGTACACCGCGTAGCAGCCGCCTCCGAAGTTGACGAGGTTGAGCAGCGAGAGATGCTCCTCCAGAGCCTCCGGCGGGATGCGGAAGCGCTCGGCGATCTCGGCGGCGGGAATGTCCGTGCTCGAGTCGTCTCCGCAGTGATCGAGGAGATAGGCGAGGAGTGCCTGGAGGAGCCCGAAACGCTCGGGCGCAACGGGGGATCCGGGCCGCTCGGGCGGCTCCGCGGCCGCCCGTTTCTTCTCCTTGGCAAGCTGAGGCGGTTCGGCTTCGTGGCGCTCGCGTGCGAGCTCCAGTGCGCTCTTCACGGCCCGGCGGAGCTCCGGTGGCGCGAGCGGTACCGCGCGTCCGTCCTGACGGAGAATCCAGCGGACGAGCGGCCCTAATGAGGCGTACGCGGTGACGAACGACCCGTCCTCGAGGCGCCCGACGCGCCCGTACACCCGCTCGACCCACCAGGCAGTGTCGCCCGCGACCTCGATCCGCGCTTCGCCGGCGGGTGTCCCGAACTGCCAGTCGGGCCGGCCGCGGTAAGCGTCCACGTCGAAGTCGGCCGGGAGCCGGAAGTCGCGTTCGCGGCGGGTCGCGAGCCGGATCTCGCCCCGGATTCGAGAGACCCTGAAGGTTCGAATGTCCTCTCGGTCGTGGTCTCGCCCGATCACGTACCAGCGGCCGCGGTCGAGGAGCAGGGCGTAGGGGTCGATCGTCCGCTCGGTCTCCTTGTCGCGGGTGATCGCCCAGTAGCGGAACTTGAGCGTGCGCTGCTTCGAGATCGCGCCCTCGAGTTTGGCCAGCCGACCGGGCATCTCCGGCGAGTAGTCGGGATCGTGCACCTCCACCCGGTCCGCGGTCGCGCTGCGCGACTCGACGAGGCCGGGACGGCCGAGCGCGAGGTTCTGCAAGGCGAGCCGCAGCGGCTCCGCGTACGCGAAGTGGCCCTCGAGGAGGTAGAAGCACGTCTGCAACGCCGCGAGCTCGTCGTCCGAAAGCTTCAGCTCGGGGAGGAAGTAGCGCTCGGAGCGGAGGGTGTAGAGCTCTTCGCCGGTGAACTCGTCCCGCTGCGAGTCGAGGGGGACTCCCAGGGCAAGGAGCTCTGCCCGGTCGGAATAGAACCGGCGGGCGAACGCCTCGTCCGACATCTCGGAGTAGCCCTCGACGTTGCCCTTGACGTCTCTCGCGGTCAGCGCCCGGCGCTCAGCCATGAGGAAGGCGACGAGCGAGAGCTGTCGGATGAGCTTGTCGGTGTCGTGACTCACGGGGCGGGCCTATTCTTGCCGATCGCGAAGCTTCCAGCGGCCACGCGGGCAAAGCCCGCATGTCCGCTCTTTTCGGCGCCCCCGAGTCGGCGCCTCGTGTTGCCGTCCCGGACAAAGCGAGGGCTGACTTTGTAACACCGACCAAAACTCGTTATGCTCATGCCTGATCGGGACGGCAGTTGCCCGTTATATGGTCTTAACAGACATTTGCGGGCGCTTAATCGAGGAGCTGATACGTAAGACATGGACGCTCAGAAGCTCGCGATTCAGAACCGTATGTATCAGTACTCACGTGCGATTTATCGATCGATCAAGGATCTCATCGATCCGCACGTTCCGCGCGAGACGCAACTGGAGTATCGCCGAGACGTACTCGCGGCCTGCGAGGACACGATGGAGCGGCTCGCCAGCGACCCTCTCTACTTTGCGAAACCGGAGCGGGCGCTCTTCCAGGACATTCGCCGGTACTTCCCCATCCGCGCGCAGGCGCAGGTCGCGTGGGCGGTGGAGGAAGGCGTGGCCGCGGCGGTTACGTTCATCACCGAGCAGATCGAGGCCGGCGCTTTCGACGGCGGCGTGCCACGCTGCCGGGCGACGACCCGCAAGGGCAAGCCCTGCCAGCGCACTCCGCTCCCCGAGCGCGAGTACTGCCCGTCGCACCAGCACCTCGCCGACGCGGCGGCTTAGTCGACGCGCCGCTTTCGTTGAATGTCTTTCGACTTTCAGCGACCTCTCGGAAGCCGGGCGCCGGCTTCGCGACGCGCGGCGCGGGTGCCGGGTCAGAGGGCGGCCCCGATGGTACGGATGTCACTGAGCGGAACGGCGAAGCCGGTTCCGCGGCAAACCCCTATGAAGTGACCCGTCGGGCGTACGCGTTCTCGTAGCCTGAAGAGGCTGCTTTGGAGACGGCGTCCTGCGCCTTCGTGATCGATGGGTAGACGCCGCTGAAGACGACGTGGTAGCCGGGGTGGAGGCTCGCGTACTTCGACGATTCGAGGACGCCGACCTGCGGGAGTCCTGCTTTGAGCGCCTCACGCGCCTTCGCGGTGGCCGCCGGTTTGCCGGCCGACGTGGGCAGGGAGGCT
>JBKJWJ010000268.1:0-6635 GCA_046716905.1 Gaiellaceae bacterium | reverse complement strand
GAGACCGGCGTCGAGCTCGTTCCGCGGCGCGGGCTCGTCGAGTCGCTTCGCGCGGTGAAGGGCGCCGACGAGATCGAGGCCCTGAGGAAGGCCACCGACGTCACCAACCGGACGTACGAGGCCCTCGCGGAGGAGCAGTTCAGCGGCCGGTCGGAGAAGGAGCTCGTCTGGCGGATGACCGAGCTCTTCCACGAACACGGGGCCGACGAGCCGGCCTTCGAGAGCATCATCGCGGCAGGGCCCACAGCCGCCAGCCCTCATGCAATCCCCGGCGACAGAGTCGTCGAAGCCGGAGACCTCGTCCTGATCGACGCAGGCGCGAAGGTGGACGGCTATTGCTCGGACTGCACGCGCACATTTGCGGTCGGTGAGATTTCGGACTCGCTGCGTGAGATCTACGAGCTCACCGGCCGGGCGCAGCAGGCCGGCCTCGACGCTGTGCGGGCCGGTGCGACGGGGCGGGATGCAGACGCCGCGGCGCGGGCGGTGATCGCGGACGGCGGCCACGGCGAGAACTTCGGCCACGGGCTCGGTCACGGGATCGGAATGCTCGTCCACGAGTCTCCGAACCTGCGCCCGGAGTCCACGGACACCCTGGTGGCCGGAAACGTCGTCACGGTCGAGCCCGGCATCTACCTGAGCGGCGTCGCAGGCGTCCGCATCGAGGATCTCGTCGTCGTCACCGACGACGGCTGCGACGTGTTGACCTCGTTCTCCAAGGATTTGACGACGGTTCGCTAGGCTCGCTGCGTGGCGGACGTCGTCAACACCAACCAGTTCAAGAACGGGATGCACATCGAGATCGAGGGCTCGGCGTGGCGCATCGTCGAGTTCCAGCACGTGAAGCCCGGCAAGGGCGGCGCCTTCGTCCGCACCAAGCTCAAGAACCTCGACAGCGGCTCGGTGGTCGACAAGACGTTCCGCGCCGGCGAGAAGTTCCCACGGGTCATCACGGAGACGAAGAACGCCCAGTACCTGTACGACTCGGGCGAGGAAGTCGTGTTCATGGACGAGCAGACCTTCGAGCAGGTCAGCCTCTCGAGGGACTCCGTCGCCGAGGCGCTCGACTTCCTCCAGCCGTCGGCCATGGTGCAGCTGATGACCGTCGACGGCCGGCCGTCCGGCGTTCAGCTCCCTGCCTCCGTCGAGTTGACCGTGGCCGAGACGGAGCCCGGCGTCCGCGGCGACACGGTCTCGAACGTGACGAAGCCGGCAAAGCTGGAAACGGGCGCGATCGTCCAGGTGCCGCTCTTCGTGAACCAGGGCGACCGGATCAAGGTCGACACCCGAGAACGCCGCTACATCAGCCGCGCATGAGCGACCGGAGAGCGCTGGCGCTCGCCGCGCTCGCGCTCGCTTCCGCTTTCTGCGCCGCCCTCCTTGTCGCGCGGTGGGTCTACTCGGACCCCGGCGCATACCGCTTTCTCGGCTGGAACCTCTTCCTCGCCTGGATCCCGCTGCTCGCCGCAGTCGGTGTCTACGACATGCAGCGCCGCGGCTTTCGCGCCCGGAAGCTCGTCCCGCTCGCGGCGCTCTGGCTGCTCTTCCTCCCGAATGCGCCATACCTCCTCACCGACCTGATCCATCTCGGGTCGCGCGACGACGCGCCGCTCTGGTTCGACCTCGTTCTCTTCAGCGCCTTTGCGTGGACGGGCGCTCTGCTCGGGTTTCTCTCGATCTACCTCATGCAGGTCGTCGTCCGGCGGGTCGCCGGAGCCGGATGGAGCTGGGCCGTCGTCGGCGGGAGCCTCCTCGCGAGTGCGTTCGGCATCTACCTGGGTCGCTCGCTCCGCTGGAACAGCTGGGACTTCGTCACGAGGCCGGGAGCGCTGCTCTCCGATGTTTGGGCCAGCGTCTCGGATCCGCTCGGCCACCCTCAGAGCTTTGGCATGACCGTCGCGATGACGGCGCTCCTTTCGGTCATGTACCTCGTCCTGTACGCATTCGCCCAGCTCCCCGCCGGCGAGCGGGCGTCTCGTTAGGGTCCGGCCGATGCCCGCCCTCATCGACACCACCGTTCGCCTCGTCAGCCAGGAGCCTCTCGCCGGGCGCCTTCCGACGTCGGCGATCCTCGATCTTGCGGAGATCCTCGACGGCGCGGGCTTCGCCTCGCTCGAGGTCTCGGGCGGAGGGGTCTTCGACAGCGCGGTGCGCCGCGGCGTCGAGAGCCCCTGGGAGCGGATCAGGGCGATCAAGGGCCGGACGAAAACGCCGCTCGGCATGGCGCTTCGCGGACGCTTTCTCGTCGGCTCCCGGCCTGTCGGCGGCGACTTCGTCCGCCGCTTCGTCCAGACGGCCGCCGAGAACGGGATCGAGGTTTTCCGGCTCCACGACCCTCTGAACGACGTCTCGAACCTTCGTGAGGCAGGCGAGGCGATCACAGCGTCGGGCGGCGAGTTCGACGCGGGGCTGATCTACAGCCCAGGCCCGACGGGCGAGACCGACGCGCTCGTCGAGCAGGCGAAGAAGCTGCCGGAGCTCGGCGCGGCCCGGATCCTCCTCCACGATCCCTCGGGGGCGCTCGAGCCGCATCGCGCGGGCGAGCTCGTGTCGGCGCTTGCCGAGGCCAGTGGCCTTCCGCTCGGTATCTACTGCCAGGGCTCGGCCGGAAACGCGCTCGCCGCCGCGCTCGAGGCGGCCCGCGCGGGCGCAGACCGGATTGCCTGTGCCGTCTACGCGGTCGCACTCGTTCTCCACCGTGTCGCGGGCGAGGGGCTCGTCCACGCACTCGAGGGCCTCGGCCTCGAGACCGGCGCCAACACGAACCCGCTCTGGCAGGCCTCCGACCTGATCGACCAGCACATCGGCGACGAGCCCGTGACGCCCCTGGCGCCGCGGATCGCCGTCCGGGCGGCGCAGCACGAGCTTCCGGCCGGCCTGGTTGCCGCCATGGACGCGCACCTGCGGGCCCAGTCGGCCGGCGACCGGCTCGACGAGGTGTTGGAGGAGCTCGAGCGAATCCGCGGGGAGGCAGGCTGGCCGCCCCTCGCCGCGCCCATCGGGCAGATCCTCGGCTCGCAGGCTCTGATCCACGTCCTCTCCGCAAGCCGGTACCAGCTCGTCGTCGACGAGCTGCGAGGTCTCTTCGAGGGCGACTTCGGGACGCCGCCGGGCGAGCTCGATGCGGACGCGAAGCGCGCGATCGACCTCAGCTCGGACGGGGAGGAGGAACCTGACGAGGCGGTTGACCTCGAGGAGGTTCGCGACGATGCCGAGGGCCTGGCGACGAGCCAGGAGGAGCTGCTCCTCCTCGCGCTCTTCGGCGAGGAGGCGGAGGCACTGCTCGGTTCGATCCGCGGCCGGGCGAGCGGGGAGGAACGTCTCGTCGGCGGCAGCATCGACCAGAGCCGAGCCGAGCGGATCCGCGAGATCGTTCGGATCGTCCAGGAGAGCGGCGTCGCGGAGATCTCGATCGAGGAGGCAGGGATGCGCGTCTCGGTCCGCCGCCGGGAGGAGGACGCCGTCGCCTCACCGGCCCCGGCTCCGTCGACACCGTCCGAGCAGGATGTTGCGCCGCCTGAACCGGCGGAAGGCTCGAGCAACGGCCTCGTTCGTGTCGAGGCGCCGATGGTGGGCACCTTCTACCGGGCCTCGTCGCCCGGAGCCGCCCCGTTCGTCGAGGAAGGCGCGACGGTGGCATCAGGTCAGACCCTCTGCATCCTCGAAGCAATGAAGCTGTTGAACGAGATCAAGGTCGATCTCGACGGCCTCGTCCATCGGATCCACGTCGAGAACGGGCAGCCGGTGGAGTTCGGGCAACTGCTGTTCGAGATCGAGCCCGCGCCCGGGCGGCCGCTCGATGCCGTTTAAGCGCGTCCTCGTAGCGAACCGGGGAGAGGTTGCGGTGCGCGCAATCCGTGCGCTCCACGAGCTCGGGATCGAGGCGGTCGCCGTCTACTCGACTGCCGACGAGGGCTCGATGCACGTCCGGCTCGCGGACCGTGCCGTCTGCATCGGCCCGCCGGCTGCGTCCGAGAGCTATCTCCGGATCCCGTCGATCATCGCTGCCGCCACGACCACGGGGTGTGAGGCCGTCCATCCCGGATGGGGCTTCCTCGCGGAGAACCCCGCGTTTGCCGAGGCCTGCGCCGACAACGACATCGTCTTCATCGGCCCGAGCGCCGAGATCATGGCGCGGATGGGCGACAAGGCAGCTGCGAGGGAGGAGATGCGGGCTGCCGGAGTCCCGCTCGTGCCCGGCACGGAGCCGATTCCGAGGGAACAGGCGGTGCACCACGCGGGCGAGCTCGGTTACCCCGTGCTCGTGAAGGCTGCGGCAGGCGGCGGTGGAAAAGGCATGCGGCTCGTTCATTCCCCCGACGAGATCGAGGCCGCCTACTCGATGGCCCAGGCCGAGGCGGAGGCCGCGTTCGGCGACGGCAGGCTCTATCTCGAAAAGGCCGTGGTCCCCGCCAGGCACGTCGAGATCCAGGTTCTGGGCGACTCCAAAGGCGGCGTCCTCACCCTCGGCGAGCGAGAGTGCTCGATCCAGCGCCGGCACCAGAAGCTGATCGAGGAGTCGCCGTCGCCGGCCCTGAGCCCCGGCACCCGAGAGAAGATGGAGGCGACGGCCGAACGCGCGGTTCGAGCGATCGGGTACACGAACGCGGGGACCTTCGAATTCCTGCTCGGGCCGGACGGGTCGTTCTACTTCATCGAGCTGAACGCGCGGCTGCAGGTGGAGCATCCCGTAACCGAGATGGTCACCGGCATCGACCTCGTGCACGAGCAGCTGCGGATCGCGGCCGGTGAGGCACTGTCCTACACTGGCCGATCCGGCCGGCGGGGTCACGCGATCGAGGTTCGGGTCAACGCCGAGGATCCGGCCAGGGACTTCATGCCGATGCCAGGGAAGCTCGAGCGCTTCAGGCCGCCGCTCGGTCCCGGCGTTCGCGTCGACACGTTCGTCGAGGACGGCTCGGTCGTCCCGCCCTACTACGACTCCCTGCTCGCGAAGCTGATCGCCTGGGCGCCCGATCGCGACCTCGCACTCTCCCGCTGCCTCCGCGCCCTGGGCGAGTTCGAGGTGACGGGCCTCCCGACGACGATCGCCCTCGCCTCCGAGGTCATCCGCAGCGAGGGCTTCGCGTCGGGTGAGTACTCGACGAGCTACCTCACCGAGAACGTAGACCTCCAGGCAGGGAACACGGTGTTGCAGGAAGCGTCGGGCCAGTGACCCTCAGCAGGCGGGCGGGACGACGGGCGGCGCTTTTCATGCTCTTCCAGTGGGACGTGACCGGAAAGGACCTCGGAACGACGTACGAAGGGCATGTGGACGACTACGCCTGGGATCTAGCCCGCGATGTGGCCGCGAGAGCTACGGAACTCGATGGCCGGATCGATCAGGCGACCGAAGGCTGGCCGGCCGGCCGCCTCGGCGCGCTCGAGCGAAACGTCCTCCGGATCGCAATTCACGAGCTGGAGCGGGACGAGATTCCGATGGAGGTTGCGATCGACGAGGCCGTACGGCTCGCCAAGCGCTACGCCTCCGACGAGGCGGGACGACTGGTAAACGGGATCCTCGGACGAATCGCGAAGGAGGAGGCGGCGTGAGCGAGGAAGCGGAGGAGAACCTGACCCGGGCGGAAGAGCTGCTCGAGCGCCTCGAAGAGGCCAGGAGCCGTCTCGAGGCGGCGACCGACCCCGACCAGGCGATCGAGATCCTGAGCGAGCTCTCCGAGATCGCCAAGGAGGTCGAGGTCGAGATTGCCAAGGCCAAGCGGGAGAAGGATGCGCAGCCCTGACGAGCTCCGCGGCGCCGTCGAGCAGTACCTCGGCGGCCTGGAGCTCTCGGCAGAGCTCGGTCGGCTCGACGAGGTCGTCAGATACGCACTGGATGGCGGAGGCAAGCGGCTCAGGCCCGTCCTCTGCCTGGCGACGGCCGAGGCCGCCGGAGCCGATCCGGATCGTGCGCTCCACGCCGCGGCCGCGCTCGAGCTCGTCCACTCGTTCTCGCTCGTCCACGACGACCTGCCTGCCCTCGACGACGACGACGAGCGGCGAGGCCGGCCGACCGTCCATGTCCGGTTCGGGGAGGCTCAGGCGATCCTCGGCGGCGATGCACTCCTCAACGAGGCGTTCGCGCTCGCCCTTCGCTATCCGCGCCCCGAGGTCGCCCGGGAGCTAGCGCTTGCGACCTCCGGGATGATCGGAGGCCAGTACCTGGACGTGAACGGCGGCTCGAACGACCGCCGCGAGCTGAACCGCCTGAAGACGGGGCGCCTCTTCGAGGCCTCAGTCTCCTGCGGGCTCTGGGTCGCCGAGGTGCCGGCGGATTCGCAGACTTCTTGGCGCGCGTTCGGAGCGGGCTACGGCTTCCTGTTCCAGCTCGTCGACGACCTGCTCGACGGCGACGGGCTTGCGACCGAGCTAGGAGCGGACGGCCTCGGCCGGCTCGCCGAGCAGACGCACGCCGAAACGAAGGCCCATCTGGACGCGGTCGACGCCGACACGGCCGTCCTGGGCGAGCTCCTGGACGAGCTTGCTGCGCGCGCTCAGCAGTCGTAGTCGCGGCCGGTATCTAGCCTACGTCCGATGAGAAAACGGTTGGACCTGCTGCTCGTGGAGCGCGGCCTCGCGGAGTCGCGCAGCCAGGCGCAGGCGCTCGTCATGGCCGGCCGCGTTCCAGGCTTCGA
>JBKJWJ010000267.1:0-4776 GCA_046716905.1 Gaiellaceae bacterium | reverse complement strand
CCGCGCGTTCATCGACGGGATGGTGCCGCACCACGAGGGTGCGATCGAGATGGCCAAGGCAGCGACGCTTGCCGGCCTTTCGCAACCCGACCTCGTGAAGATCGCGGACGACATCATTCGCGGCCAGCAGGAAGAGATCGATGGCATGTGCGGGTGGAGGGGGGACTGGTTCGGCTCCTCCGCTATCGATCCCCTGGGCGCGGACACACTCGGCCTTTCACCGTCGGAGATGGGCCTGCAGCACGAGGCATCGGATCTCGCGGACGCCGCCGACGTCGACCAAGCCTTTGCGTCGATGATGATCGACCACCATCGAGGCGCAATCCGGATGGCGGAGCTCGGCAAGGCCCGAGGGCAACACGAAGAGATCAAGGAGCTGGCGGGGCAGATCATCGAGGCTCAGAGGCGCGAGATCGTGATCATGCAGGAGCACGCTGGCGGGCATCACTAGGGTCGCGCGCGCACGATCCAGGAAATGCCCCTGGTCGAGCGACTGCGTGATCGTGCCGTCATGCAGGGCTGCGTAGAGCTCGCGTGGCCCTGCAGCGAGGAATGCCGTGGCCTGGCCCGGCAGCGCTCCTGCCCGGCGCCAACGCGATCCGGCGTCCGGGCTTTCGAATACCTGGCCGCCCTGGTCGACGAGATAGAGGCGGTCGGCCCGCGGCCAGGACAGAAGGCCCACTCCGTCGCCGAGTCGGGTCCAAGTCTTTCCTCCGTCCGTCGATAACGATGCAGCCCCCGCTCGGTCGACGCCAGGACGACACCGGCTCGGCCAGGATGCGGCGCCAAGTCGTAAACCGGCGCCGGAACCTTGCCCGTCGCCCATGTCACGCCGAGATCACGGCTTACGAGCAGGTCGCCCCCCAGGGAGTCGAGCCCGTAGAGGTGGCGTCCGGAAGCCCGGAGGACGTGAAAATCTGCCCGGCCGAGCAGGGAAACCGGAGTCCAGGAGCGGCCGGCGTCCACCGACTTGATGAGGCCGAGGTGCGGCGGAACTCCCGCTCGGTCGCCTCCCGAAGGTCGGGGTGGCCTGACCCGAGGAAACGATCCGGCCCACGACGGTGAAGCCCATCGTGTCCTGCAAGCTCTCACTCACTCGCACGGCGCGCGCTCCGCCTGTCGAGAGCCGCCAGACCCCCGTGTGCGTCGCGATGAAGAGCGCCCCGTCACTGGGGTTCCGCCCGAGCCCGTAAACGTGAATCGGCCCTGGGCCTTTCGGCTTCAGCGCGGAGTGCGCCGCGGGTGTATTCCGTCTGGCGAAGAACGCCGTACCGACGCCGACGACCGTGAGCAACGCAACCGTCGCCAGCGCGAATCCGAGCCTGCGCCGCCGTTTCGTCCGGACAATCGACGAAATCCTTCTGGGTCGATTCTAGTTCGCCACTCGCAGCAAGCTTGCGCGAGCCAATGGCATTAGATACCCTCTAGGGGTATAGAGAAGGGAACTAATGAGTGAGGCAAAGACCTACAACGTTCCAGGTATGCACTGCGGCCATTGCAAGGCTGCGGTCACCGAAGAGCTCGGCGCTCTCGAAGCGGTGGACCGCGTCGAAGTCGACCTCGACACGAAGATGGTCAGCGTCTGGGGCAACGACTTGGAGGATCGCGCGCTGAGAGCGGCGATCACCGAGGCAGGGTACGAGGCCCAGGAGATCGTGGCCCGATGACCACCGCGGCTCCCGAACAGGAGACCATCGACCTCCAGGGGATGACGTGCGCCTCCTGCGCCTCGAGAATCGAGCGGAAGCTGAACAAGCTCGACGGCGTCGAGGCAAACGTCAACTACGCGACGGAGCAGGCGACCGTCAGCTTCGATTCGACACGCGTTGCGGTCGAAGATCTCGTTCGCGCCGTCGAGGCGGCCGGCTACGGAGCATCGCGGCGCGGAGGCGCTGCGCACGCCGAGCAGGCTGACCGGTCTGCTCTTGTCCTTCGGATACGGCTGCTCGTCGCTGCGGCCCTCACGGCGCCGCTCGCGCTCCTGACGATCGCCGAGCCACTTCAATTCGAGGGTTGGGAGTGGGTTGCTCTGGCGCTTGCGACGCCGGTCGTGCTGTGGGCCGGCTGGCCCTTTCACCGCGCGGCCGCAGTGAACGCGCGCCACGGCGCGGCGACGATGGACACCCTGATCTCGATCGGAACGCTGGCCGCCTACGTGTGGTCGGCCGTCGTCCTCGTCATGGGCCTCGACGAGCACATCTATCTCGAGGTGGCAGCGGTAGTCGCGACATTGATCCTGCTCGGTCGGTATCTCGAGGTTCGCGCTCGCCGCCGCGCGGGCGCTGCGATCCGAGCGTTGCTCGAGCTCGGCGCGAAGGAGGCGCGGGTGCTGCGGAACGGCGAAGAGGTTTTGGTTCCGGTGGAACAGCTGCAGCCGGGCGACGTCTTCGTCGTTCGTCCAGGAGAGAAGGTTGCGACTGACGGCGTCGTTGTGGACGGCGCGTCCGCGGTCGACCAGTCGATGCTGACCGGCGAGTCGGTTCCGGTCGAGGTCGCTGCGGGCGACGACGTCGCCGGGGCGACGGTCAACACCTACGGTCGCATCACTGTTCGCGCCGTCCGCATCGGGGCGGACACCGCCCTCGCGCAGATCGCAAAGCTCGTCGCCGAAGCTCAGGCGGGCAAAGCCCCCATCCAACGGCTCGTCGATCGGATCTCCGGAGTCTTCGTGCCGGTCGTGATCGTGATCGCGCTCGCGACCCTCGCCGGCTGGCTTCTGGTGAACGGAGATGCCGGCGCAGCATTCACCGCCGCGGTCTCCGTCCTGATCATCGCGTGCCCCTGCGCGCTCGGCCTCGCCACGCCGACCGCGCTCATGGTCGGCACCGGCCGTGGAGCGCAGCTCGGCATCGTGATAAAGGGGCCCGAGGTGCTCGAGCAGACCAGGCGCATCTCGATCGTGTTGCTCGACAAGACCGGGACGGTGACCGAGGGACGGATGGAGCTCGTCGACGTGATCGCGCTCGGCGGCGCGGAGCGCACCGACATTCTTCGCTACGCGGGTGCGGTCGAGGCTGCGAGCGAGCATCCGATCGGAGTCGCGATCGCTGCTGCCGCTCGCGCCGAGATCGGCTCACTCCCGGAGGTCAGCTCGTTCCGGAACGAGCCGGGGGTCGGGGTCCGGGGAGTCGTCGAAGGCATCGAGGTCGAGGTCGGCCGTTGCGACGGCGGAGTCGAGGTCAGGCTCGACGAAGTGCCGGTTGCGACGCTGATCGTTCGCGACACGGTGAAGAAAACGAGCGCCGAGGCGGTGAGCCAGTTGCGTGAGCTCGGACTCACACCGGTGTTGCTGAGCGGCGACCGGCGCGCCGCGGCCGAGGAGATCGCCGCGGAGGTCGGGATCGATCGAGTGCTGGCTGAGGTCTATCCCCAAGACAAAGTGGCGGAGGTTCGCCGCCTTCAGGCACAAGGCGAGGTCGTCGCAATGGTCGGCGACGGCGTCAACGACGCACCGGCTCTGGCCCAGGCAGACCTCGGCATCGCGATCGGCACCGGCACCGACGTCGCGATCGAGGCCTCCGACCTGACACTCGTCTCCGGCGACCTGCGCGCCGCGGTCGATGCAATTCGTCTGGCCAGGCGGACGCTCAGGACGATCCAGGCCAACCTCTTCTGGGCGTTCGCCTACAACGTCGCGGCCATTCCGCTGGCGGTCCTGGGGCTCCTGAACCCGATCGTCGCAGCCGCGGCCATGACGTTCTCCAGTTTCTTCGTCGTCACAAACTCGTTGCGGCTCCGCCGCTTCCGAAGCCTAGGGAGGGCTTGATGGATCACGGGTACGAAAAGGCGGCCTTGACGAAGCGCTTGCATCGCATCGAAGGGCAGGTTCGCGGGATCGAGCGCATGGTCGAGGAGGACCGCTACTGCATCGACATCCTCACGCAGATCGGTGCGGTCAGGACAGCGCTCGAGAGCCTCGGCCTCGAGATCCTGAGTGACCACGTAAGTCATTGCGTCCACGGCGCGCTTGCCTCGGGCGACGAGGATGCCGCGCAGGCGAAGACGACCGAGCTGCTGGAAGCCGTCCAACGCTTCGCGAGAACTCGGTGAGCACCGTGGAGCACGCTCAGGCTCACGGTGCGTCCCAGTCACTGAATCGCATCGCATTCTCGGCGACCGTGCATTGCCTGACCGGCTGCGCGATCGGTGAGGTGCTCGGGATGATCATCGGCACGGCGCTCGGCTGGGGCGACTATCAGACGATCGCTCTCGCGGTCGTCCTCGCCTTCTTCTTCGGCTACTCCCTGACGATGCTCCCGCTGCTGCGCGCCGGGCTCACCCTCGCGGTGGCGATCCCGCTGGCACTGGCATCGGACACGATCTCGATCGGCGTGATGGAGATCGTCGACAACGCGATCATGCTGTCGATCCCCGGGGCGATGGAAGCCGGCTTGACCAACCTGCTCTTCTGGGGGTCCCTGGCGGTCGCTCTGCTCATTGCGGGAGCCGTGGCGTACCCGATCAACCGATGGTTGATCGCGCGCGGCAAGGGGCATGCGGTTGTGCACGCACACCACGGGCACCACTAGCTAACGCACGTACAGCGCTTCGATCTCGTCCGCGAAGTGCTCGGCGCAAACCTTGCGCTTGAGCTTCAGCGTGGGAGTGACCTCGTCGTGCTCGGCGGAGAAGTCGCGCGCCAGGATCGCGAACCGCTTGACTTGCTCGAACGACGCCTTGTCGCGGTTGACCTCGTCCACGACCTCCCGGATCAGGCCCTGGGCGTCGCTCAGGCCTTTCGCGGCCTCGTCGAGCGTGATCAGCGCGGTCAAGAAG